>JBEPXL010000131.1:0-8280 GCA_041641935.1 Desulfobacteraceae bacterium
CGGAGAACAGCCGTTTCAGTAGCCTTCGCCGCTGTGACATTCACCGCAGGTGACGGGTCCGGCCTTCTCTTCCTGATGGCATCCCTTGCAGTTGAGATGATAGGCCCGCATCAGGTCCATTTCCCCTTTGCCGCCCTCGGTGTGGCATTCCGAACATTGCATATATTCCGATGTTTCATACGCCAGTTTTTCACCGTCTTCATAGACATGATGACAGATGGTGCAGTCGTCGATCATGGCATATTCATTGTGTTCATCGTGGCGGAAGGGAACCGCCGGCCGGATGCGTTCTCCGAAGTAGCTGTCCCGCACATGGGTGATCTCATCCTGGGAAAAGCCGGTCAGTGCGGCAACACCGGAGACCAGCAGCGCCATCGCCAGAGCGATCAGCAGGGTTCGCATATTCATCAGAATATTCCTCCTTCTCCGTTTACGAATATCATAAGGTTCTCAGACCAAAAGGGTTACCGTTCTCTGCCGACAGGGATTATGCCGACCGTTCCATGGTTTCATAGATGATATCGCCGAGAAACTTGAGTTCCACACCGAGCCCGAAGTGATGGATGATATCTTCCAGCCCGCCGTGACAGTTGTGGCAGGGCGCGACCACCACCGTGACCCCCTTCTTCTTGACCGCCTTGATCTGATCGGCCTTGACACTGTTGCTGACGACCCGTTTGTCACGGAACGGAGGTCCGCAGTTGATGACGCCGCCGCCGGCACAGCAGCAGTAGTTGTGCTCCCGGTTCGGGGTCATTTCGATAAAGTTCTTGCAGGTCTTGTTGACCACATACCGGGTCATTTCGTGGAGGCCCCGGCCCCGGATGACGTTACAGGGATCATGAAGGGTGACCGGCTGCTCGAATTTGTCGGCAATTTTGATCCGTCCTTCCCGGAGAAGTTCATAATAGAATTCCAGGGCGTGGATGACGGGAATCGGCGGCATTTTCCAGCCCAGGGCCCGGTTGCCGACATCATACACGGAACGGAAGGCATGGCCGCATTCCCCCATGACGATCCGTTTTACATTGAGACGCATGGCGGTTTCAAAATGCTCTTTTTTGAGCCGGGAGGTCAGTTCCATGTCTCCGGTATACATGGCCATGTCACTGTTATCCCAGCCCGGCGCAGCGGGCATGGTCCAGTTGACCCCGGCTTCATGCATGATCGCGGCCGCCTGGTAAATCAGCTGGGCCCGGAATTTCGGTTCCGGTCCAATCACGGAATACATGATGTCGGCCCCGTTCCTGTCCAGGGGAATCCGGATATTGGGAAATTCGTCCTGTGCCTCTTCCTCCTGCCAGAACAGGGTATCAACCCATTCGTCTTCCTTGACCCACATCTGGTTCATGGTCGCAGAGTGGCTGTGGGCCGTATCCTGGATATACTGGGGCGTTACCCCGAGTTTGTGGCAGATCCGCCGCATGGTGAGCATCATGTAGGCGACATCGATCCCGAAGGGGCAGTACATGGCGCACCGGCGGCAGAGGTTGCACTCGGTATAGGCGACTTCAGCGGCCCGGCGGATGAATTCCGGCGTTACCTTTCCTTTTTTCGCCAGAATCTCCCACAGGGTCTGTTTTACCTTGGCCGCCGGGGTAAATTTCGGATCTTTGGTGGAGACATGGTAATGGCAGGCATCAGAGCAGAGCCCGCAATGGACGCAGGAATCGACATATGCCTGAAGCCTTGCCCCGGTTTCTCCTTTCAGCACCTCGTTGATGGTCTTTTCTATTTTTTCCGGCGTCAGCCGGGCCACGCCTTCATCGAGGCCGATATCCTTGATGTTGGTCAGTGATTTGGTTTCTTCTATTTTGGATGCAGGTTCAGCCATTGATTTATTCTCCTGTTATTGCAGTTTGTTCACAAAAAGGATACTGCATGTCCTACCAGTCGCGGGCATGCCGGACCGCGCCGAATTCGGAGCCGATGTAGCCCCGTGTGAAGACGAAGTAGAGCATATGGCTCAGCCGGGTGAAGGGAATCGCCGCCAGCATGACTTCTCCGGACAGGATGTGGAGAATGTGCATCAGCTTGTGCCCCGGCCACATATGCATGGACCAGTATCCGGTCAGAAAGGGCGCGACAATCATCAGCAGAATCCAGAAGTCCGAGGCCGAGGTCAGGTATTTGACATCGGGCCGGAGAATCCGCCGTCCGGCAAAGAAGAAGCATGCGCCGATGACGATCAGGGTCAGCCAGTCGGCTAGCCCGTTCGGGATGTACCACCAGCTGATATCAAAGGCTTCCTTCCAGAGAACAATATGCGCCAGGAGAAAAACCGGAACCAGAATGAGGCTGATATGAAAGGCGAAGGTCACCGTCGTCAGTACGGGATTTTTCCGCCAGTTGACACTTCCGAAGGGGGTAAGCCAGTGAAGTATCGACTGGGTCGCGTGGGTTCCGCTCCAGTATTCGTAGACAACATGATCTTTCTGTTTTGCCAGCCTGGCCATTTTGACGATCCTGTAGATACTTCCCCCGATGAAGACGATGAAAGCAAGCCAGACCAGCGGACCACTCACCAGATTATAGAGCGTATGCATTGGGTCTACTCCTTTTTTTTATCCGAGAATTGTGTTTAACGGCAGAATGTGACGGATGTACTTGTCGTCCTCCAGCGCCCGGATCATCAGTTTTTCGCCGTCGGGGCTGAAGACCGGATCCCAGGCCATCTGAAAGGTCTGCCGCAGCGGCTTTCCATTCACCAGACAGGTATAGCGGCCGTCTTTTTCCACCCGGGCGGCAACATGCTGACTGTCCGGGCTGAAAACCGGTTTCCAGACCATGTCATAGGCGCCGAGCCAGGCATTTCCGTCCACCATCGCCGTCCACTTTTCTTCTTCCTTGCCGACACAGGCCACCCGGTTGCCGTCGGGACTGAAGCAGGCATCGGTCACCAGATCGCCGAAGGTCACCTTCCAGGGACTGTCATTGATGGCAATGGTCCACCGGCCGTAGCGGGGAGCGACAATAGCAGCAATCTTACTGCCGTCATGATTATAGAAATGGTGCCAGAGCTGGCTGTATCCCTTTGTCCAGAAGGGCTTGCCGTCTTTGGCCATAAGCCAGCCGGCCGCTGTCCGCACCGGTGCGGTGACGGAGCCGTCCGCCGGGGAAATCTGCGGCCGCCAGACCATGGAGTAGATCGTACGCCACGGTTCACCGTCCACAGCGATGGTGTAATCGTACAGGGATGTTCGCACCTGGGCCGCAACACGGCTTTTGTCGGGACTGATGGACGGTTCCCAGACGTTGACGAAATTCTGTTCCCATGCCTCGCCGTCCACGGCGACGGAGTAACATCCCTGCTGAAATTTGTAGATTTCCGCCTGTCCGAAGGGAACCGTCTGCACCACCGCCGCCGTTTTGCTGCCGTCACTGCTGCGGGTCATGTTGGTCATGTAGGAAAAGCCTGTTTCCCAGGGCACATCATTGATCACGACCATGTATTCCCCGCCGGACTGGGCCATGCAGACAATATTCTGTCCGTCTTCGCCGAAATGGGTATTCCAGACGAAGTCGTACTTGTTTTCCCACGGTTCACCGTCCACAGCGATGGTCCATTCGGCCATCTCCGACACAATGGCCGTCAGCCGGTTGCCGGGCGTGTACCGGAGGTACCATGCCTTGTCGAACGTACTCTCCCATGCGGTTCCATTTTCACATACCGTATACTCAAGCTCTTCCGTCTTTACGATTGCCGCGATTTTTTCGCCATCGGGACTGACACAGGGCTCCTCCATATAGTCATAATCGTTTCGCCACTTTCCGAGGTCTGCAATCTCCTTTTTCCCTTCACTCCAGTCCCACTGACCTGAATCATGCATATCCCTTTCTCCCTTGATTTATGGTTCCCGGCTTTCCGTTCAGCCGCAGCTGAAAGCGTCTCAAAAACAAGCATTATCTGCTCATAACACCATTGAAGTATCATAACACTATAAATTAAATAAAATAGCTCATTATTTAGATAACTGAAACTATTGTGTTATTCAAAGTTGTTGCAGATATATCTTTTTAGGGAGCGTTTGTAAAGAGCTATTCCGGATAATTTAAAAAAAATATTTCTTCTCATAAAACGACAGGTTTCTGTCGGCGGGATTCGGCACGCACCCTGCATTTACTTTTGCTATTTCACTCTTATTTTATAAGGATATGGCCTTGGAAAGGAGGCGATACAATCGATGGAACATGAAAAGTCCATAAAAAAACAACCATCCATGATTCAGGTCACCCCGGACAACCAGTCTACCATCTGCTGTCCGGCGTGCGGAAATATAAGGACGAAAGATGTTACGCTCTTACGGGATATCGGCGGCAGCAGTACGTTCCGATGCCGATGCCGGTGCGGCAATGTCTTCAAATGCAGGCTCGATTACCGCCAGTTTTACCGCAAGCCGGTTCGCATTGCCGGGGAATATATCCAGGTCAAATCCGGGAAACGCGGCGAAATCCTGATCGAGGATCTTTCCCTGGGCGGCGTCGGATTCAGCAATTTCACGCCGCACAGGCTGCACAACGAAGATGTACTGGAACTCCGGTTCAGGCTCAGGGGAGCGCAGCAGAAAAATCTCCGGATGCGGTGCACGGTCCGCAATATCCGGGACGGATTTGTCGGTGCACAGTTCAACCCGTCGGAATCAACAGAACAGGATCTCCGGTATTATCTGGCATCCTGACGGCAGATAAAAAAGCGGGAGTGGAAAAATTGCGGAAGGTGGAAGAACTGCGGATGTACCTGGAGCGCCGGGACTGGCTGGAAAACAGCCTGGCAGATGATACCGTTTTCTAAAAATCCCTGAAATCCTCATCCAGCGGAATGATTTCATCGGGGCGGATTTCCTGCTTCCGACGCGATTCTTTCTCCTTTTCGACCGGCAGAACATCATCGAAATCCGATGACGGTTCCACCGGAACCGGCAGGGATTGCTCTTTTTCTTCATTTCTGCGCCGGTGACCGTCTCCGCTGACAATCCGGTTCAGGTTTGCCACGATGTTTCCCATCCGTTCGGCCAGCGCCCGGAGTTCTTCCGAAGCGGCAGATGACTCCTCGGCGTTGGCCGCGGTTCCCTGGGAAAGCTGGTCCATTTCACTGACCGCCTTGTTCACCTGTTCGATACCGGTGGCCTGTTCGGCACTGGTATGGGTAATGGCGCCGGTTTTTTCCCCCATGGTCGTGGCCGAGCGGATAATACCGCCGAAGTCGTCGTTGATTTCCCGGATCGAGCGGGAAGACTGTACCACCCGCTGGATGATACCGGCCAGAAGTTCCTGGGTATTCTGGGCGGCTTCCGTAGCGCGGATGGCCAGACTCCGTACCTCGTCGGCCACCACACCGAATCCGCTTCCCGCTTCTCCGGCCCGGGCCGCCTCTATGGCGGCATTGAGCGCCAGCAGATTCGTCTGAAAGGCGATCTCGTCAATGGCTTTGATTATATGGCTGATCTGGTCGCTGTCCTTTTCAATCTGGGTCATCCGCCGGGTCAGGGCGACCAGAGACTTGAGGGACTGGGCTGATTTGGCAAGGTTCTGGTGCATGAGTGCATCCATATCCACCGACAGAGCCGTGGTGGCCCGGCCCATGCTGGCGATCTCCTCCAGACTGGCGGCGGTTTCCTCGATGGCTGCGGCCTGTTCGGAGGAACTTTCTGCCAGAAACTGACTGGTGGACGAAACGGCTTCCGATGCATCCAGCACCTGATCGGATTCCCGGCGCAGTTCATCGTTTATGCGCCGGACCGGCCGGATCACCAGCATGCGCAGACAGAGGTAGATCATCACACAGAGCAGCAGGATGCCGGCAGTCGCCACAATGATGATCAGAACAATCTGCTCATTTCTTACCGCCGCTTCCGTCTGCCGGGTTTCGGCAATCAGATCATTGCGCCTTTCCGTCAGTTCGGCCCGGTTCTTCTCCAGCATACGGTGATCCAGACCGATTACCACAGAACCGGCTGCCGTATCCCCGACCCGGATCTCCCGCCGGATGACCTCATCGGCGGCATCCCGGTTTTCCGCACCGGCAATCCGCTGATCCTGTTCATTGTAAAAGGCGACAAAGACAATATCCGAATCCTTCGCGCCATCCCTGGCCAGCCGGCCCAGGGCATCGTAATCAAAGGTTCCCATGAGCGCACCGCCGCCCCGGACCAGGAGCGATGCCAGGGATTCCGCCTTCATCCGGAGCGCCTTCCCCAGAATCTCCTCCTCACGGGTCTGGTCCTGATCGAGAATCTGGAGAAAACGGACGGTCTGGCGATCCGTGGCCCGGGTGGCGGCGAAGAGAACAACGGCGGCAATACCTGCCATCAGCAGGGCGGTCAGAACAAATACGGGAACAATAAATTTTACGGTCAGTGAGGGATGTTTCAGGGACATCGTTTCTATTTATCTCCACAACTGCGCCGGAAGGCCGGTTCACAAAACTTCAAAAAGGACTACTGGACACCGATGAAATACCGTTTTACCACCGCCTGCCCCGCATCGGACAGGGTCCACCGGATAAACGCCTTTACCGGTTCCGCCGGCTCCCCTTTGGTGATCAGATAGAGCGGTCGGGTAATGGGATAATCGGGATTCTCCACGGATGCCGCATTGCCCCCGACGGCAATCGGTTTAACGCTGCCGGCTTTGGCATGGGTCAGGCCCAGGGCAAAACTGAGCTGGCCGATACCGCCGGGATCGGCGGCTACCCGGTCAATCACCGCAGGGTCGGGCCGTATGGTGGTCACCTCTCCGCCGTAGAAGGCATCCCCGAGGATCGCATCGCTGAATACGGCACGGGTGGCGGACTGGGGATTGACAATGTAGATCCGGATGGGTATATCGGGGCCGCCCACCGCTTTCCAGTTCCGGATTTCACCGGAAAAAACGGCGCGTAACTGATCCTGTGAAAGATTCTCCACCGGATTATCCGCATGGACCCAGACGCCGATGCCGTCCCGGCCGATCAGGTATTTCTCAACCCCCCGGGCCAGAATTTCCGGCTTCACTTCCCTTGCCACACCGCCCAGATCGGCGGCGCCGGTGGCCACGGCATGTTCCCCGCCGCCGCTCTCGGGCCGGGTGTTGATCCGGAAGCGGGCATCGTCGTAGATGTCAGCGGCATCTTCCATAAACCGGCCCACCGTTGAAGAACCGATATAGGTAATGGTTTCCTGCGCTGCTGCCGCAGCAGCAGGGACAATCAGCAGAATCAGAACCAGCAGCATCATCCGGCAATGCCGGTGGAAAAACCTCTTCATCCAGAAACCTCCTTGTCAGGATATGATTATGCCTTGGAGATGGTCATCAGTTCATCGAGCTTGACAATCCGGAGCAGGTCATAGACTTCCCCGGAAACATTCACAATCCGGATATCGCCGCCGTGGACCGCCAGGTCCTTGTAGAGCAGCAGCAGCCTTCCGATACCGGCACTGCCGATATGGCCGACCTGTTTCAGATCGATGACCGCCTCCTGCACCCGTGACAGGTCCAGATGGTTGAAGCTGTCTTCCAGTTTCTCCGCACCGGGTTCATCGATATCCCCCTGCACGGTGATGCAGAGATGCTCCCCCTGATGCTGTACCTTTACCTCCATGTTGCGCTCCCGTAGATCAGGTTGTTCAGAAAATGGTCCGCAGAAATCCCTCGTTACGTTTCCCACAGGGAAAACGGCTTCCCTGCGGCCCGCTCCGGCTGCTTTCGTTCCGCCGGTTGCCGTGGTGCCACGCTTTCCGCATGGCCTCTTCCAGCACCAGCCGCAGACAAAAACCGGATACTTACCTACGTTTATCCCACTCGGCGGCAAGCCGTTTATACACCGCTATGACCGGACTTGCAAGCCTATCGGTGTTTTCGAGGTGAAATATCATCCGGAGAGAAAAACAGAAAATGAGCCGGTCCCCCTTCCCGTAGCTCACAGGTGCCGGCGGTGAAGGTCAGATTCCCCTGAAATCCCGCCGGAAGGTTGTTATCCGGCACGCCGGGCGCGGGCAGAAGTGCCACGGTCCGGTTCCGGATCACCGGGAGATGTCGTCATCCTCAACCAGCAGTATGGGAGCGGATCATTTTCAGTGCCTGCAGCAAACGGTACAGATCGTAACCGGCATCAGTAATAGTACCAGATCGACCGGTAATCATCGATATTCTCTCCCCGGTTCCGCAGCCGCTGGAGATAGTTGTAAATGGAAACGTCGGTGTACACATAGGTATCCATCAGGGCGAGCTTCTTCTCCCAGGGATGAAATTCATAGACCCGCCGTCCGTCCGGCAGAATGGAAATCACATCATGGTGCTGAC
>JBEPXL010000132.1:0-8241 GCA_041641935.1 Desulfobacteraceae bacterium
TGAACCACATCTTTTTTTCGATCACAAGGGTCGTCAGGGACTCGAGAAGCCGGTACGCCTCCCCCCGGTTCATATCGAGGTTTTCAATCACCTCCAGCTTCATCTTCAAAATTGCCAGCTTCTGTTTCAGTTCTTCCACTTCCTTGGCAATTTTGTTGTAGCGGGCGACCTCTTTTTTCGTCAACGTGATCTGGGTTTCCAGCGCTTCGATTTTCTTGTCCAGCCGGTCGTTGTACCAGTACAGACCGAGGACGGTAAAGACCATCAGCAGAAGAAATACAATCACCTGCTGCCGGACATTCTCTTTCTTCCGTGCCGCCCGATAGGGCTTCAGATTAATATGTATCATGATTATTTATCATCCGTCCGTCTGAGGGCCAGTCCCAGGCAGATTGCCGCCTGGGGAGCGACCTTTTCAAGATATGCATTATCAAATCCGCTGCCCAGGGAAAAATTGTTGAAGGGATCAACAATCTCGACCTCCGAAGAGGTTTCCATGGCCAGAAGCTGGCGGAATTTCTTGATATGCGCCCCTCCACCGCTCAGAATAATCTTCTGAATCTGATCATCGGGATAGGTTGAATAGAAAAAGTCCAGCGCACGGCGGATTTCTGTGCACCAGTCCGTCACAACCGCTGTCACGATATCGATCAGCTCTTTGGATGAAATTTTATCGGTATCTTCATTCTGGTACAGCTGTTCGGCTTCCTCCAGAGAGCATCCCGCCAGGGAGACGATCTTCAGATTGATCTGCTGGCATCCAAGAGAAACATCCCGCATGAATACCGAATAATTCCCTTTCAGGATGTTCAGGGTCGTCTTGTTGGCACCGATATCGATCAGGGCGACATTTTCATTTTCCGGGGCATAATTGATCTCGTAGACGTTCTGGAGGGCAAAGGCATCCACATCGACAATATGGGCATTCAGGCCGGCCATCTCCACCAGTTTGACATACTCGTCCACCATTTCACGCTTGGCGGCGACCAGCAGCACATTCATCTGGTTCGGATTGCTTTCATCCTCACCCAGAATCTGGAAGTCGAGGTAAACATCATTGATATCGAAGGGAATATACTGCTCCGCCTCAAACTGGATGGTTTTCTGAAGCTGATCTTCATCCATTGTCTGGATATTGATGTTTTTCACAATGATGGAGTAGCCGCCAAGTGATATGGCAACATCGGTGTCCTTGATTTTATGGTTTTTGAGAAGCTGGCGGATCGCATCTGCCACAGCCTCCGGATTCTGAATGGCACCATCCTCGATCAGCCCCGGTTCGATATCCATCATACCGAACTTTCGCAGCGTCCGACGCTTTTTACCGTCCTCAACCTCGGCGACCTTGATCGTGCGGGAACCGATGTCAAGACCAATCAGCTGTTTTTTCTTCTTAAACATTCGGATTCACTTGGGTTTCAGAGTTTATATATCATCAAAATCCGCCATCTTCGGCAGGTTCGGTGCGGCATCAGATCAGAAAGGAAATCGGCGGGTTCATTTGTCCCTGATCATTACTATACAGTATGATCTGCCGGATTTCTGTGATATTTTTTGCCTTCCGGTCAGATGAAGCAGCGTTTGAATCTCCTGAACGAAATATCATGAAATATATTGAAATGACAAGGTATATGTTTTACTATCGGTGTAAAGCAAATATCTTGGAAAACGCAGTGTATTCTGCCGGAGCAGAACAACAGAAAAGGAAAGTTTGGTTACCGTTATGTAACAAGCCGGTCCATGAAGTGTCAATGAAAATTCTGGGTTCCCGGTTCCTTTCCGGGACATATGAATCATTTATAATTTATCACCCGGATAATCAAGGAGAGTTTTATGTAATCAGCCGGTAGGATATCCCTTCCGCTGCTGAATTGTCCGGATCCCGATGGATACAGTCTTGCCACACTATGATACAGCATGATGCCACTGAAAAGACCAAACCGTTCCGGCTGGTCAAGTACTTCACCTTTACAAGCCTGACAGCGATTTTCGCAGGGACCATTGTTCTCTGTTTTCTGAATATCCACTGGGCCAGATCCCTGCAGTTCAATAAAAGCAGGGAATACGCTCATCTGCTGATCGAGAATCTCAACCACCAGGTCTATACCCAGTTCCAGATCCCGGTCTATTACCTCTTCGGCAAGATTCAGCTGCGGAACCGGAACCAGTTTGAACTGATGGACCGGGTGGTACGCAGCACCCTTCACAGCTTCAAAGTGGAAAAGGTCAATCTGTATGATGTCAATGCCAACATCATCTCCTACAGCTTCGATCCGGAGCTGGTGGGCAAGCAGGACGTGGGCGGCGAAGGGTACCGGAAGGCTGTTGCCGGCGAATCCACCTCCAGGCTGGTTCAGAAGGGGAACTTCTGGCAGATCCTGTTCGGTTTTCCGGAAGAGATCAAGGTGATCACCTTTGCTCCTCTGCGGGAAGCAAAGCCCCTTACCCGGATATCCGGTCGGGTGCTGGGTGTTGTTGAAATTGTTCAGGATCTCTCCGAAGATTATGAAGCCATCTTCCGGTTTCAGGTCCGGATCATTATTACCTGTGCCGTCGTGATGGGAGGGCTTCTGCTGATCCTTATTTTTGTTGTACAGCGGGGGGAGGCGATTATCCGGCAGCGGAACCTGGAGCGGATGCGTCTGAAAGAGCAGCTCAACCAGGCGGAACGGCTTTCCGCCCTGGGAGAGATGGTCGCCGGTATCTCCCATGAAATCCGGAATCCTCTCGGTATAATCCGGAGTTCCGCAGAACTGCTGAAAAAACGGATGACGAAAACCGATCCGTCATCCGGCACGGTGGCAGGGGTCATCTTTGAAGAGGCCGACCGGCTGAATCATATCATTACCGATTTTCTCAATTATGCCCGGCCTAAAACCCCACATCTGACCCCCTGCCGGATGGATGAGATTATTGAAAAGAATCTTCTGTTTCTGACCCCGCAGATCGAATCGGAAGGTTATCTGATCAAGAAACAATATAACGGCAATGTACCGGAGATCATGGCCGATGCGGATATGCTGTATCAGGTCTTTTTGAACATCCTGATCAACGCCATGCAGGCCATGCCCGGCGGCGGAGAAATCCAGATCGGCATCGACACGGACAAATCATCTGTCACGGTATCCGTAAAGGACAAGGGGAAAGGAATCGCCACTGATATTCTGGATAAAATCTGGGATCCGTTCTTTACCACCAAGGAAACCGGAACCGGACTGGGACTGGGCATCGTCAAAAATATTGTGGAGTCCCACGGCGGGCGGATCCGGCTGGAAAACCGTCCCATTTACGGAGCACAGGTGATGATCACCCTGCCGATTCATGCGGCGTAACGAAAGGCGTTATGGATACGATCCTGATTGTTGATGATGAAAAAAACTATACCCTTATCCTCAGTACGGTTCTGGAGGAGGAAGGGTTTGAACCGCTGACGGCAAACAGCGCACAGGACGCCCTGCATATTCTGGAAAATTCGGATATTGACCTGGTGCTGACCGATATGAAAATGCCGGGTATGGATGGCATGGAACTGCTGGAAAGCGTCAAGGAGAAAGACCCGGAACTTCCGGTCATCATGATGACCGCCTACGGTACTGTCGAAAAGGCGGTAGAGGCGATGCAGAAGGGGGCCTACAATTATATTCTGAAGCCTTTTGACAATGAAAGTCTCATCGTTTACGTCAAAAAGGCCACTGAAATGTACCGGATGGTCAAGGAGAACCGGCATCTGCGCAGCAGTATGGCCTCACAGTACAGCTTCGGCAATATCATCGGCAAGAGCAAGGCCATGCAGAATGTGTTTGACACCATCCGGAAAATCGCGCCGGCCACCGCAACGGTTCTGATCGAAGGTGAAAACGGGACCGGAAAGGAAATGGTCGCCAAATCGATCCACTACAACAGTCCGCGGCGGGACAAGCCCTTTATCGCCATCAACTGCTCGGCCCTGTCGGAGCATCTGCTGGAGAGTGAACTCTTCGGCCATGAAAAAGGGGCGTTTACCGGTGCGGTGTCCATGAAAAAAGGCCGGTTTGAACTGGCAAACGGCGGCACGCTGTTTCTGGATGAAATCGGTGAACTGTCCCAGAGCCTTCAGGTAAAGCTTCTTCGGGTGCTGCAGGAACGGGTATTTGAACGGGTCGGCGGAACCAAAACGATTGTGGTGGATATCCGCATTATCGCCGCCACCAACAAGGTGCTGAAAGAAGAGGTGGAAAAGGGTAACTTCCGGGAAGATCTGTTTTACCGGCTGAATGTGCTCCACATCGTCCTGCCGCCGCTGCGGGAGCGGGCTGAGGATATACGCCTCCTGGTCGAACATTTTATGGAAAAATACGCAAAAGAACGCAGACCGGATATTCCGCCCGTCAAAGGCATTGATCAGGAAGTGGAACGCCTCTTTTACGAATATGGCTGGCCGGGCAATGTGCGGGAACTGGAAAATGTGATCGAGCGGGCGATGATTCTCTGTCCCGGTGACCGCATCCAGGTGTCCGACCTTCCGAAAAACTTCAAGAAAAATGCCTACACCACGCTCCACATGGAAGGCATCCCCGCCAGTGCCGGACTCTCCGAAACGCTGGCGGAGGTCGAAAAATCGATGATCAAACGGGCTCTGGATATGACCGATAACGTGCAGGCGCGGGCTGCCAAAATGCTCGGCATCGGCAAAAGCGGGCTGAATCAGAAAATCAAAAAGTATCGGTTGAATGTCAGTCCAAAAAAATAAATTTCTGAATTTCCATTTTATAACAGGAAGTTATACTCATCAAACCGTCTGCCGGATAAGCGTGTTCAAAATTTTAAACCCGGTATGCTTCTGGTATTTTCAGAGTCAAATCAGAAAGATAACAACTGATCCGGCGTCTGGCTGTTCAAAAGATTGAACATTTACGGGTCCAGACGGAGAGAGAAAGATCGTCTGCAGCAGGAGGAAAACAAAAGGAATAGAAAAATAGATATTAATTTAAGTCAGTTAAAATAAAAATTCATTGTTTGGCACGAAGACTGCAAAAGTAAATGCCGAACCTAATAATTTTTTCATCTTTTTTTCCTCCTTAATATGGCGAATCAGGGTTTCCCTGATTCGCCTTTAGTATTTTGTGCACCGGAAATTCAGCTGCCCACCATCCGCTCCTTGGCCATATCGATATAGATCGAGTCGGGGTAATCGGCGATGAGATTTTCATACATATTCCGGCTCTTTTCCGTATTCCCGGTCTGGTCATACAACCGTCCCAGATTGAAAAGGGCTTCCGCTTTGAGGACCGTGGATGTTCCGGAAGCAATCTGTTCGAAATAGTTGATCGCGTTTCCGGTATCCCCTTTTCCTTCATAGGCATAGGCAATACCGCTCAGGATCATGTTGCGCACCCCTGGTTCATTGTCGAAAGCATCGAGGGCCATCCGGTACTGTTCCAGTGCGGTATCAAAATCCCCGGCCCGGTAGGCGGCATTGGCATAGGTCGTCCGTGCCAGTTTGCCCGCATCCCTGCCCGCATATTCATCCAGAAGTTCCTGAAAATCATCCTTCACGCGCTGATAGGCTGCCTCCGGTCCCTCTGATTCTGCAGTGGTCTCATAGACATCCACAACATCCTCCAGCATGGCGGACGCCCGGTTTTCGGCCCGTTCCGAAAAATACTGCACGCCGGACACAATCAGGATCAGGGCAAACAGCCCCCCGAGTACACCGGCGACATATACCTTGTGTTCAAGCGTCCATACCATCATCCTCTGGGAAAAAGTAAGGAACTCATCCGGTTCCTTCAGCATCTGCTTCCGTGTCTGTTTCTTTGCCATTGTTCCTCCGATTCAAATTCAATCCGATTCAAAAGTAGACCGACTTCCGGAAAATACCCGTCACAGGGCCGGCGGCAAAACGGACAGAATGCACGCACCGGCGCGTACTGACGGCATGAAACGCATTTTCCGGAAGTCTGTATTCAGGAAAGTGTCTCTGACACTGTAATCCCGGCCCTGATCCGTTCCCATCCCTCATCGGGAATACTGGCGCCGACCGTCTGGCAGACTTCATATCCGCAAAGTGATCCGAGTTCACCGCACTGCGCCAGAGCGTAACCGTTGACGAGGCCGTAAAAAAATCCGGCAGACCATAAATCTCCTGCGCCGGTGGTATCCACGGCGTGTCCGTCTCCTCTGGCCGCTATCCGGATGATGTCTCCGTCACGGGCGATCCGGCTTCCCCGTTTCCCGACCTTGAGAACGGCAATCTCCGCCCGGCGTGCGAGAGCCCGGATGGCGCGCTCCTCATCGGCATGACCGGTAAAGACACGGGCTTCATCTTCGTTGGCGATGACAATATCGACATATTCATCCACAATATCCCCGATAAACGCCTTCGCCTTCTGGACAACAGTGAAACTGGCAAGATCAAGCGCGATGCGCGCACCGGCTTTCCGGGCCGCTGCAAGGGATGCCTGCATCAGCTGCCGGTTGAACAGAAGATACCCTTCGATCTGCACAATCGCGGCGCCCTCAAAACATTCGGGGGTGACCTCTTCGGGTCTGGTCTCTGCCGAAGCCCCCAGAAAGGTAAGCATGGACCGCTGGGCATCCGGGGTAATAATGGAAAGCACCCGACCGGTCAGGGCCTCGGATTTGAGCAGAAACGGCGCCACGCCGCTGCGCAGAAGGTGGGTTTCGAAAAGAGCCGCCATCTTTCCGCTGCCGGATTTACCGATAAAGCGGCCGGTTCCACCCAGACGGGATACACCGATAATGGTGTTACAGGCGGCGCCGCCGGGTACAATGGCAGGAGGACCGGATGCACGGGCCACAACATCGTCGATAAAGGAAGCCTCAACATATTTTGTGCCGCCTTTGACCGCACCGGCCTCCGCCAGAAACGCGTCACTTTCGTGAATCAGGATATCGACCAGCGGCGAGCCGATACCGGCCACCAGTTTTCTTCCATCCCCAAGGGTGAACATAGGATTCCTTTCCGGTATCAGAACAGAAAGTCCGCTTTTCCGGGACCGGCATGAAAAAACTGAAGCTGTGGAAGTTTGACGCAGGTCAGTTTGTTGCCGTAGACCGAACCGGTGTCGATGCCGATCTTGTTCGGCATGATCAGGGGTTCCTTGAACGGTGTATGACCGAAGACCACCCGCTTGCCGAAATCATAGGTGGAATGGATAAACTTGTCCCGGATCCAGAGAAGGTCCGCCGATTTCTGTTCATGAAGCGGAACCTTTTCCCGGAGTCCGGCGTGAACAAAGATAAACTCTTCGGTTTCATAATAGAGGGCAAGGGATGAGAAAAAATTGAGATGTTCCGGTGGAATGATCGACTGCTGTCCGCCGTGATTCCGGGAAAGATAGCTCTCCAGCGTATGCTCCCCGCCATTGACCAGGTAGGTGTACTTGTCCAGCCCCACCAGATACTGCCCCAGCATCTCCTCATGATTTCCCTTGAGAAACACCACATGGCCGTACCGCTCTTTCAGTCCGAGGAGATACTCCACCACATCATACACCTGTGATCCCCGGTCGATATAATCACCGAGAAAGACAAGGGTATCTTCCGGGGTGATTTCTTCATCAATCTGGTCCAGCAGCGCAATCAGATTGTCCAGAGCGCCATGAATATCTCCGACAGCAAAAATATTTCCCATTTTCAATGCAGCATATATAGCGGGCGTCGATCATCAAGACGGGTGATGCCGGCCTTTCGGGCCGCCTCAACCGCCGAGGCAAACTCTTCCCGGGTAGGACACCGCCCCAGCCCTTTCACCTCTGCGGCCCGGCCGCAGGGACGGTACTGGGGCATAAGATTGACATAGGTGTCCGCAGACACCTCCGAGGCGATAAACGCCATGATTTCCGACGTCCCGGCCCTCTCTTCAGGCAGCACCAGATGCCGCACCAGAAGTCCCCTGCGGGCGATCCCGTCTTCATCGACAACCAGATCACCGACCTGCCGGTGCATCTCCGCCAGGGCTCTGCGGGCAACCTCCGGATAGTCTTCGGCATTGCAGGATTCCCGTGCGATATCCGGAGGCCAGAACTTGAAATCGGGCATGTAAATATCGAAAATATCCTCCAGAAGATGCAGGGTGGCAACACTGTCGTACCCGCCGGAGTTGTAGACCAGGGGAATGGAAAGCCCCTTTTCCACTGCAATTTCCAGCGCCAGCAGAATCTGGGGTACCACATGGGACGGGCTGACGAAGTTGATATTGTGACAGCCCTGCTCCTGCAGGTTGAGCATCACCCACGC
>JBEPXL010000133.1:0-8238 GCA_041641935.1 Desulfobacteraceae bacterium
CGGATCCCTCTTTTCTGGAGCATTTCATCCTCCGGGCGTCTGCGGCCGGTGCCTGCCGGGTCCGGATCGCCGATACGGTGGGGATTGCCACACCGGGTACGGTCCACACACTTTTCAGACGCTTTGAAGACCTTCATGCCGGGATCGATCTGGAATTCCACGGCCACAATGACCTCGGCATGGCCACCGCCAACGCCGTAACCGCCGTCGAAGCCGGGGCAAACGCCCTGAGTGTGACAGTCAACGGTCTGGGAGAACGGGCCGGCAACGCGCCCCTGGAAGAGGTAACCGCCGCCCTCGCCTTTGCCACCGGCCTTACCTGCAATGTCCGGACGGTTCGCCTGATGAAGCTCTGCCATTACGTTGCCGGGGCCTCCCGGCGGCCCATTCCGCCGGACAAGCCGATCACCGGCTCCGCCGCCTTTCAGCATGAATCCGGCATCCACTGTGACGGCATCCTGAAAGACCCCCTGACCTACCAGCCCTTTCCCTCATCGGCTGTGGGCCGGGAAGAGAGTGAATTCGTCATCGGCAAACATTCGGGAACCAATATCCTCCGTCACCTGCTGCGCAAGAGCGGTATCAGCATAAACCGCCAGCAGGCGGAATGCCTTCTCCAGCGCGTCCGGGACGTGGCCCGGGAAAAAGGCATGTCCCTGACGCCGACGGAACTGATCGACCTCTACTATCACTCCTGCCATTTCTGAAAGACGGCGGCATATGTTGCCGTCTTTCCGCCGCTGCAGCGGCACACCGGAACGTCCTGCGCCGTTATGCAACCGGGAGAATTCCTGCCTGTTCCCGCCTGAACAGTTTTTCCTTGATAATTGAACAACGCTTTCGTATTTTAGCGGAAGAGATTCAGAAAATGAGGGTCATGGGAAAGAAGTCCGCCCTTCTGCACCAGCCATTGCCGGCACCGGCATAGCCGGGGATGCAGAAAGGAACCGGCCGGGTTGAAAGACCGGTCAGCCGGATGGGATACGGAAATGACGGGCATCAGGAATCAGGGATGAAAGACGAAAAAAAAACAAAAGCGGAACTGATCGAGGAACTGAACACCCTGCGACAGGAGGTGGCGGAACTGCGTTCGGCGGCCGGACTGAAGCCGTATCCGAAAGCGCCCGAAGAAACCGCCGCCCGCCGTGCGGAACGAAAGGCCATCCGCACGCATATCGAATTTATCGGAGACTTCGACATTATTGAAGCGCAGGGGGTCAATATCTCCGAAGGGGGCATCTGCTTTGAAACCGACGAGGATCTCCCCTTTGAAATGCGGTTTGAACTCAATGGCTATCAGCACCACCACCGGGCGCATCTGGTCTGGGTGAAACGACTGGTCCACGGCGGACACCAGTTCGGGCTGATGTTTGTCCGCCCCCTGCCGAAAGAGACGTTCTGATCCGGATTTCCGTCACTCCAGTGACGACTGTTCTTCCTTTTTTCCTCGCCTGAAGCGGTACCAGATCCAGCCATACACGCCAAGGTTGAGCAGCAGGATCAGGCTGCCCAGCACAAACTGGATCTGCCGGGTCAGACCGGCCGGATAGAGAACCGGCAGAATATAGTGGGCCACAAAACCGGTGTCGTAGGCGGCTCTCCCGCCCTGATACCGGAGCCAGTTCTCCAGCGGCGTCAGCGGGCATATCCAGCCGGAGAATTCCACGAAAATGCCCCAGAAGACCGCCGGCAGATGAAACCAGACCGCCCGCCGCCAGCGCAGCACCAGCAGCCCTCCCAGAATCACGAAAAGGACGAACAGCAAGTGGAACACCACCACCGCGTCGGCCAGAAACCCGTACATCATCCGTGGTTCCGCTATCCTTTCACCAGATACCGGACCAGTCCCATCCCCGCCAGCACCAGCAGTCCGCCTCCGATATTGTTGACCAGAAAATTGGTCACCACAACGTAGCTTCCGGCCTTCATGGCATTGACCGACTCCAGCGCATAAGTGGAAAAGGTGGTCAGCGCGCCCAGAAATCCGGTGATGAAAAAAAGCCGGGCCGGGGGACTGAGCAGACCGGCGCGCAGTTCAACAAGGGTAAAGGCGGCCCCGATCAGGAAACAGCCGGTCATGTTGGCGACCAGCGTTCCCCAGGGAAACCGGATGCCGATATACCGGGCGGCGAACAGGGCGATACCGTACCGGCACAGCGCCCCGAGACCGCCCCCGGCCGCCACCATCAGAATGTTCTGCAGCACTTTCACGAAGCGGATACCGTCAACTGAATACCGGCTGCGTCCGAAGCGGTGGTTTCTTCGGGCGTGACGGTCTCTTCCTTTCGCCGAACCGCCTGGCTTCTTCCGCTCATGAACAGTTTTGCTGTCTGAGTGACCATCTGCTCCTCCTTTCGATGTATACCGGAAATATATTTTTCTGGAAGGGAAAGTCAAGCCGGTACAGGAGAGAAACTATTCCCGAATCTATCCCCCTGCCGGAGAAGCCCACCAGAAGCAGATGAGTCAGCTTCCCGCTGGAACGCAGTCGGGCGTCGCTGATATTTCAGCGACGCCCGAAATGTTTCTACATCAAAAATCTACATCAAAAAATCAGATCAGTCTGCCCTGCGCGGCCTGCGGGACTGCTGGCGGGAATCCGATGCAACCCGCGCCATCTGGGGCTTGCGGGATTGGGACCGGTTTCTGTTGGGTTTTTTCGCTGACGCCGGTTTGCCGTTACCGGAATTACCTGCACTGCGCCGGGGCCGTGAATTCCGGGAAGGCGGATTGTTTTTCCGCGGAGATACACTGTAGTCAAAGCCCGGCAGGGTGCGCCGCTCGGTCTTTTCACCGAGAATACGGTCGATGGCCCGGATCATGCCGTTATCTTCTTCGGTCACAAAGGTAAAGGCGTCACCGCTCCGGGTGGCGCGTCCGGTCCGTCCGATCCGGTGGATGTAGGCTTCCGGTGTGGACGGCACATCGTAGTTGATCACATGGGAAACCCGGGACACATCGATCCCCCGTGCGGCAATGTCGGTGGCCACCAGGATCTGGAAGGTTCCGCTGCGGAATCCGTCCAGGGCTTCCTGCCGGCGCGTCTGGGAAAGGTTTCCCTGCAGGGACGTGGAACAGAATCCCGCCCGGCAAAGCTGTTCCCCCAGCCGTTTTGCACGGTGCTTGGTCCGGGTGAACACCAGCACGGAACCGGTATCCGTGTTTCGCAGCAATTCCAGCAGAAGCGGCGTCTTGAGATGATGGGCCACCGGATACAGCCCGTGCCGGACAGTCTCGGCCGGGGCGACATTGCCCGCCTGCACGGTGACCGGATTGCGCAGCACTTCGCCCGCCAGCCGCCGGATTTCATCGGGCATGGTGGCGGAAAAGAGCAGGTTCTGGCGTTTGACCGGCAATTTCTGCAGAATCCTGCGGATGTCCGGAAAAAACCCCATGTCGAACATCTGGTCGGCTTCGTCCAGCACAAGGGCTTCCACCCGGGACAGATCGATGGTCTTCTGGTTGAGGTGGTCCAGCAGACGGCCCGGACAGGCCACGACGATTTCCACGCCGCGTTTCAGTTTCTGCTTCTGGGGATTGATGCCGACACCGCCGTAAATGGAAAGCGTCCGCAGGCGGGTCCGGGAGCCAAGGGTATCAAAATCGCGTCGAATCTGTTCGGCCAGTTCACGGGTCGGGGCAATTACAAGGGCGCGTACATATCCCCTTCCGCCATTCATCAGACGATTCAGGATCGGGAGCGCGAACGCGGCGGTCTTGCCGGTTCCGGTCTGGGCCAGGCCCATGACGTCTTTTCCTTCCATGACGGAAGGGATTGCCTGATGCTGAATGGGGGTCGGAGTGGAAAAACCCGCCGCCGCGACGCCTGCCGCAACGTGGGGATGAAACTTGAAGTGATCGAAATTCATTAAACCTCTTTTCCTGTGCGCCCATAAAAAAAGCCCCGGTTACTTCCGGAGCTGACGATTGGACGCTGTCGTTGTTTTTAAAACTGCGGTAAGAACTGCCGCATACAGTAACGCCCTGGCGGTCTTCTGTCAAGGAGAATGGAGAATTATTTTGATACGGCGGCTCCGGACCCACGCCATAAAGCCGGACAGAGGCAGATACTGATCGGCAAGGAGCTGCCCCCGCTTTCGCAATGACTGCCCGGAGTAATGGTGACAGGGCAGCCCGGAGGCTGCCCCTGCAGACAGGATTTCCGGCAGGAGGTTTCCTGCCGGTGACGGGCCTGTTCGTCGAAGCAGTCGGCTTCTCACAGCTTCAGCACCCGGTTGGTGATTTCATGAAAAAGATCGTCCATCCGCACCACGCCGATGACGGCGCCCTCCGCCGAAGAAACCGGCAGCAGGGAAAGGCCCTGCTCCAGCATCAGATGGACGCCCTGGAAGACGCTGTCGTCGGTCCGTCCGATGGCCCGTGCCGGCGACATGATCTCCCGGATGGGCGTCATCATGCGGCTCTGGCCCCCCCCGTCCACGGGATCATCACGGAAAACGGCCGCCCCGGTTTCGCTGTGTTCCGTAAAATGGGGCGCCACACCACGCAAAATATCCCCCTGGGTCAGCATGCCCACCAGTTGACTGGCTCCGTCGAAGACCAGTACCGTCTGATAGCCGGTTTCGTAGGACAGGTTGAGCTGGGCCACCGCCTCCCGAAGGTTTCCCCAGTCAGGCATATGGGGAAACTCGCTCAACGCGATCAGGAAATCCCTGAGAGTCTTCTTTTTCATATTCCTCCCGCTCCACGTTAGAAACGAAACGATGGAATCCGGCGCCCCCCACCGTGGGGGACGCCGGGTTCTTCACGGTGCTATTGCGCCCCGGACTGCATCACCTGCCTCGCGGTTTCCAGCACATACTCGGGGAAGCCGACCACGTTGTAAATCACCATGAATCCCACCACCCAGACCACTATCAGACTCAGAATCCACAGCAGGAATCCGTATTTCAGGAAGTCCATGGGGTGAATCATCCGTTCGCCGCTGTCCGGGTAGATCCCCAGTCCGTACACGATGGCGTTGTTGGGTGTGCCCACAATGAGGAAGTGGGCAAAGGAGGTGGCGAAGGCCACGCCGAGGCCGGTGGCCCAGGGCTCACCCTCCACACCGGTCATAATCCCCATGGGAATGACGATGGGACCAAGCAGCGCCGTGGTGCCTGCGTCGGACATGAAGTTGGTGATAATGCCGGAAAAGCCGGACAGACCGATCCACAGGCCCAGTCCCCTTTCCACGCCCAGGGCGTTGAGAATGCCCAGGGAACTCTGGGCCAGCCACATGGCCGCGCCGCTTTCCTTGAGCAGTGCGCCCAGCGTCAGCGCGCCGCAGTACATAAACCAGGCGTCCCAGGAAATGCCGTAGAGAATTCTTTTCCATTCGGTGGTGCGGAAGATCACGGGGATCAGCAGGGCCAGCAGAGCGGGACCGCCCAGGCCGAATTCTTTTCCGCCGATGATCCAGAACAGGAGAATGACGATCAGCATACCCAGGGTAACGTATTCGGCATAGCTCATGCGCCCCATCTTCCGGGTCTCCTCCTTGATGGCGATCAGGCCCGGCGTCAGATCCCGTGTCTTGATTTTCCGCCCGAAGAGCACGAGCATGTAGACCGCCACCAGCACCGCCAGCAGGGGAACCATGGGAAAACCGTACTTCATCCAGGAGAAAAAATCCATAGGAACCTGGTAATCGCTCCAGAAGCCCATCATGATAACGTTTCGGCCACCGGCCGCCGGTGAGCCGACGCCGCCCACGTTCAGCGCAAAGCAGAGCGTGAACAGCAGGAATTTGGCCAGGTCCGGATCATGCCGCACCTGGCCCGCCGGGCTTGCCGCCTTTACCGCGCCGAAATAAACCGCCGCCAGCACCGGGGTCATAAAGGCGCACATGGCATGGGCCGAAATAAACGAGCCGACCACCGCCATACTGATGCACAGCACGAAGATGGGTACATAGAAGCCGCTGGTCCAGCCCAGCAGCCAGCTCGCCAGCCGTTTGTGAAAGCCCACGTCCACCACGGTGACGCCCATGGCCAGCACGCCCAGCAGGAAGAGGGGCGCGTCGCCCGCAAAGGTCTTGCCGATATCGTTGGGCGGCATCATTTGCAGAAAATAGGCCAGCATGGGCATTAAAATGCCGGTAAGGCCGATGGGAATGGCCTCGGTGGCGAAAAATATTACGGCCATCGGAATGATGCCCAGCACCATCATCGCCTTCCGGCCGGCCTCCTGGGCGTCTTCCACCACCCCCTGTTCTATCATTTTTTCGACGAAACCATACTGCTGCAGAACGTCCACCATCGACTGGGGAACGGGAAGAAGAAACCCGATGAGCAGGAAAACCCCGGCCCCGAGGCCCAGCCACAGTCCTTTTTTGGCGAGAAGCCCGTCTCCGCCGATGTCGTGTTCGATGTCGTGACCCATTTTTTCTCCTTTTCGATTCGCGAATACCGGTTCCGGATTCGTTCAGATTCTGGTTGTCCGGGAAGCTGCGACCGGGGTTACTCCCCGATTCTGCACTGCTTCATCAATTTGAAGATTTTCATGAACACGTCGGTCAGTCGCAGAATCCCGACGATCTCCCCATTCTTCAGCACCAGCAGACTCTGGTGCTGACCGATGATGAACTGGTGGATGGCCACGCAGATGTCGGCATCGGCTTCCACAAACTCCCCGGGTTCGGGCTTCTGCATGAAGTCCCTGATATGGATGCTGGCCCCCTTGGCGCAGACTTCCCGCAGCGACGTATCGCACAGATGGAAATTCTCCATCATCGAATGAATGAAGTCGGTGCTGAAGCCGGCGACAGAGATGGTTCGAATGTTGCCGAGGTCCTTATACCTGGGTTCCAGTGCCTGCATGGCGATCAACTGGCTGATCTTGCCCACCACCCGGTCGCCGCCGGATTCGGTCACAAGGATGGCCCGGTGCAGGTACTTGAGATGGTACCGGTCCTGATTTTCCTGGGCCTCCTCCAGGGCCATGATGGCCTCGAACAGGGTGGCATCCTCGCTGACCCGGGCATATTCCTCCACCGGGACCATCAGTTGCTCCACAAGAATCAATTCACTCATTACTCCTCCTGATTCGAATTGGGTTTAGTATTTCCGGTTTTCCGGTCGGCAGCGTCTTCGCCGACCCGGATGATTTCCTTCATCACGTCTTCCGGATGAATCATGCCGGCCCTCACCTCCGGGTTGAGGTGCGCCGGGGAAATTCAAAAAGTGCCAGGGGAAAAGCACATGCCGTGCCAGCAGATCATTTATTGTTTAAGTGTCTAAAATAAAAAAGTTTTTTCCAACAGATACTCCTCGCCGGAAAGACAGGGATATCCGGAAAACCGGCAAAAATATGCCGGTCCCGGGAAGAACCCTGCCGGACAATTTCCGGAAGCCGCCTTGACACCCCGGCGCACATTGGATACATTGGGACCGTAAATATTGAATTATCAAAGAAATTCTCATCCCGTCGCTGCTTCTCGATTCCATGCGGGCCGACGGCACGGTCATGATCCGACATGCTGAAATCGCGCAAACAAGCACCCCGCCCCGCCTCCTTTCCGGAGGAATTCGTCCTCGCCTGCGACACCATGCAGAACATAATGGAAGTGGTGCGCCAGGTGGCCGGATATGACGTCAACGTCCTCATCATGGGCGAAAGCGGCACCGGCAAGGAAATGCTGGCCGAAATCATCCACCGCCAGAGCCCCAGGGCGGAAAACGCCTTCATCCCGGTCAACTGCGGGGTGTTGTCCGGTCTCCTGTTCGAGGACAAGCTCTTCGGCCACGAAAAGGGGGCGTTCACCGGTGCGATGGACCGGAAAAAGGGCTGTTTTGAGCTGGCCGACGGCGGCACGCTTTTTCTGGACGAAATCGGCGAGTTGCCCCTGGAAAACCAGGTGGACTTTCTGCGGGTGCTGGAAGACTTCCGCTTCATGCGCATCGGCGGGCATGAGCAGATTCAGGTGGACGTCCGGATCATTGCCGCTACCAACGCCGACCTGCGGAGCGCCGTTCGGGAGGGCCGGTTCCGGGAGGACCTGTTCTACCGGCTCCAGGTGGTCCCCATTCATCTGCCCCCGCTGCGGGAGCGGCGGGAGGTGATCCCGCGGATGATGGACTATTTTCTGACACAGTTTTCGGTCACCTATCACAAACCCAGACCGGCCGTGGCCCCGGAGGTGCTGGACATCCTGCACCACCACCAGTGGCCCGGTAACGTGCGGGAACTGAAGAATCTGGTGGAGCGGATTTTCATCCTGAACGACGCGCCCGTAAT
>JBEPXL010000134.1:0-8230 GCA_041641935.1 Desulfobacteraceae bacterium
GCCGTAGTTTATCTGCCCGGCTGCGATGGGGGGCTCTTCCCCCATGCCAAGGGCCTTTTCCACAAAACGGACTTTGGTACCCGGGGCCATCTCCCGCGGAAGATGGTTCTGCAGAAAGCGGTTGATCTTCCGGGCCCGCAGATACGACAGTGCCCTGTTGTACTGCCGGCGTCGCGCTGTCTCTGAAGAAGCCGGTTTATCGATATACGGGCGAAGGTTCTTTTCCAGCCGGGAGCCGGAGGCGACAGGCGTTTCATCGGTATATCCGATGGTTTTGAGAATCACACGAATCTCATATTCCGGATACTGTTTGTGAAGTGCCGTCACACTGCGGGCGATCCGGGTTGTCAGTTTTCGCAGTTCCCGCTTTTCCGCGGCAGACAGATCGGATACCTCATACCGCCCTTCGGAAAAGGAAACCTTCGCCCGCAGCGCCGGATCCTTGAACCGTTCAATATTTCCCCTGATGATCTCGATTTTTCTGCTGTAGGCTTCAATCTGATCGGGATCGAACCTTCCCGGATCGGTTTTGACACGGGCCGCATAATTGAGAATGGAGTCCAGCAGTTTCAGGGACTGCCTGAGTTCACTGTCCGGGCGTTCCGTCAGCTGCTGCCGGATATCGTCGCGGGCCTGAATGGCCTCGGCTTCCATACGATCCATGTTCTTCTGCTTCATCAGCATGGCACAACCGGTGGACCACACTGCCGCTGTGACAATCAGCAGGAGAACTGCGGGGAAGGTAATACGTCCTGATTTGCCCATTTCATGCTCCTATTCCAGTTCGATCAAAGCCTTCTGCTCTATCAGAAGCTGTTCCAGCTCCCGGGATTTGCGCCGGTACTGCAGTTCATTCTGATACACCTCGATGAGCTTGTCCATCCGCACAAGGCGACGGCTCAGTTCATCACTCCATCTCTCCGCCTGAATGAGGGATCTGTACCGGTTGCGTTCCGCTTTGAAAATGTCGATAATTTTTTCCAGTACCGGTATGATTTCCCTGTTGTGGATATTTTTTCCTTCCTGCCGTTCCGCTTCCGAAAGCTCCTGGTAGCGGGCCAGAGACAGAAACAGATCGTAGGGTATATTGACCGTTACAATGCTGTCGGAAGGCTGTTCGGCCGCCGGCTGGTCTGCAGCACGGGCCATCACTCCGCCATAAAGGCAGAGCGAGCAGACCATCATGAGGTACAGCACACAGCGTTTATTCAAAAATTCAACCATTCCATCTCCACATCCGGTTCCCCCCTTCCCCTGTTGCGGAAGGATATTACCCGACACCACCTGCGTTTGCAAGGATTTTGGAATCCGGTTACGGTTTTTACTCCCGGTTAAAGAAATGATTTCCGGCCGGACAATCCAGCCTGTGTGCAAGGAATGACGATGGCCGTATGCCTGCAATGCCGGGGAAAACGACCTGGTAAGAAGCTGGAACGGCACCTCGGCGCCCTGCGGAATGAAAAGGCAGGCAGGATGGCGGAACAATTACGGCAGGAAAGGATGCAGGAGAAAAGAAGACAAGAAAATGACAGAACCGGCAGTAAAGGAAAGGGCAGTGCCCGGCCATGTCGCCCCGGGCACCGCACATCATCGAATTTACTTCCCGGGAATTTACTTCCCGGCCCGGCCATCATCGCAGGGTTCATCGGTGTCTTCAAAACGGGAATGTTCGGGGGTCGGGGTTGTCGTACAGACCGGAGGCGATTCTTCCTGGGCCTCTTTCTTCTTCTCGTTTACCATGCCTTGGCCGTCTTTCTTCTCTTCTGTCATAACTTGATCCCTTCTTTTTGATTCCTGAAAAATTCCATCACATAGGTGATGTGATCCTTGGTCGCCCGGTACGCCTCATCCGGATCTCTCATCCGGATCGTCTCGACAATCCGGGTGTGCTGGTCCAGAATGTCCTTTATATTCTTCGGATCTTCATACAGATATTTCAGGTTTTCCTTGATCCCGATAAAGAGAAAGTCAAAGAAGTTTTTCATCAGGTATATCTGCAGCGGATTCTTGGTGGCATAACTGAGGGCCATGTGAAAAGAGACATCCGCCTCGTTTCCCAGTTCGCCATGCGCCACCTCCTCTTCCATCGCCCGGAGACTCTTCTCCAGAAAACGGATGTCCCGCTCGTCCGCCCGCTGGGCCGCCAGATAGGCGGCATTGCATTCCATGCCCATCCGGACCTCCAGCAGATCGATCAGGGTGGCCTCCTGGGTTTCCATCGCCTGGGCCAGCGGGCTTCTCTCTTCTCCGCTGGGGCTCCGGACAAAGGTTCCCTGCCCCTGGCGCTGTTCCAGATAGCCCATCACCACCAGTTTGCTGATGGCGTCCCGGATGGAGGTCCGGCTGACATTGAGTGCTTCCGAGAGTTCCCGCTCCGGCATGACCTTGTCACCCGTTTTCAGTTCACCGCGAAAAATCAGTTCACGGAGCTGTTCAAACACCTGATCGGAGATCCGCTTGGGCTTTATGGGCTTGAGCTGAACTTTCATACGCTTTTCAAAGACTCCGCGTAAACTTCCACGGGATGACGGATGGCAATCCGGTCGCCGGCGGCAGAAAGCATGTCTGATATCTGCAGCATGCAGGCCGGGCATCCGGTTGCCAGCACATCGCAACCGGTGGAGACGATATTTTCCCGCTTCTGTCTGCCGATTTTAGAGGAAATATCATAATACTGCAAATTAAAACTGCCCCCCATACCGCAGCACCAGTCGGCGGCAGCCATTTCCTGAAACCGGTACCGGGGATTGGTCCGCAGAAGGGTCCGGGGTGCTTCGGCCACCTTGAGCGACTTTTTCAGATGGCAGGGATCATGATAGGTAATGGTGAACTCTTCTGCCGACGGGTCCGCAGGGACAGGCTGAACCCCGAGCCGGTCCACCAGAAAGGAGTTGATGTCGATGGTCCGCTCCACGATCCGGTCCACCCGGGGCTTCAGGCCCGGAACCGTCTGGTCGGCCATCACCGGCCAGACTTTTTTGATGGTGGAAGTACAGGTGGCACATGCGGTAATCAGGTAATCGAACTCCTCCTGCCGGAATCGTTCCAGGTTGTGACGGAGCATCCGGTGAAAGGACCGGGTATCGCCGGAGGAGATGGCCGGAATGCCGCAGCATGCCTGGCTGTCGGGCATGAAGACCCCGACCTCGTGATGGGCCATCACATCCAGAACGGCCTCGGCAATGCGGGGAAAAATCTTGTCCAGCAGACAGCCGACATAGAAGGCGACCTTGATCCCCGACCGGCCCGGGCGGGTGCTGAGGGAGGGAACCTTCCGGTGAAAGGGCGACGGGGCCAGGGGGATAAAATGGCGATCCTTCAGCAGCGGCGACGCAAGACGGCCGCAGGACGTGCCCACCACATCATTGACCGGTTTGGTCACAAGTTTCTGAAACCGTGCGCCCCATTCCGCCAGCCGGTCAAACAGTGCCGGCCGGGAGAGCATACCCCGCAGCACCACCTGTTTGGCCGGTGAAAGGCCCTGATAGCCGGACAGAATGGCCCGTGCCTTCATGAAGATATCCAGCACATTGACGCCGCTGGGACAGTTGGCGGCGCAGGAACCGCAGAGCAGACACCGGTTGAGCCGTTCCTGGACACCGGCCGGATCATCGAACAACTCCTGCATCAGCCCGTCCAGCAGGGCCAGCTTTCCCCGCGCAACATCGGCTTCCCGCCCCGTCTGTTCAAACAGGGGACAGACCGACTGGCACATGCCGCATCGCATGCAGACCACCAGCTGGTCTTCGAGTTCCTGCATCAGCCGGGTCAGTTCTCGTACACTCGCCATGATCAGCCTCCGATGACTTTGCCGGGATTGAGGATATGGTTCGGGTCCAGTGCCTCCTTGATCCGCCGGGAGTAGACCAGGGTCGCCATGCTGGTCTCCTTTTCCAGAAAGCAGGACTTGGCAATGCCGGTTCCATGCTCTCCGGAAAGGGTTCCGCCCATTTCCAGGGCCTTGTCGAAAATGGCCGTGATGGCCGCCTCGACCCGTTCCCATTCTTTTTTGTCCCGCTTGTCGGTCAGAATGGTCGGATGGAGATTACCGTCTCCGGCGTGGCCGAAGGTGCCGATGGAAAGGCCGTACTGCTTCCCGATCTCCTGCATGGCCCGGACCATCGCCGGAATTTTGCTCCGGGGGACGGTGGCGTCTTCCAGCACCAGGGTCGGCTTGAGTTTGGCAAGGGCCGACAGGGCACTCCGCCGGGCGGCCCATACCTTGTCCCGTTCGGCGTCGTCCCGGGCGACCCGGATGGAGGATGCGCCCATCTTTCTGCAGATTTCCTCGACCCTGGCCGCATCCTCCTCGACCTGGGCCGGATGCCCGTCCACCTCGATCAGGAGCATGGCGGCGGCATCGGTGGGCAGGCCGGCGCCGCTGTAGTCCTCCACGGCCCGGATGGTGAAATTGTCCATCATTTCCAGAGTCGCCGGAATGATTTTTCCGGCAATGATCGCGGCAACCGTTTCGGAAGCCGCCTCCATGCCGTCGAAAATCGCCATCATCGCTTTCCGGTGGGCCGGCAGCGGAACCAGTTTCAGGATGATTTCATTGAAGACCCCCAGGGTTCCTTCGGAGCCGACCATGAGCCCGGTCAGGTTGTATCCTGTCGCGCATTTTACGGTCCGGGAGCCGGTCTTAACCGGTTCACCGTCGGTGTCGAAGAACTGAAGCCCCATGACATAATCGGCGGTTACGCCGTATTTGAGCCCCCGGAGTCCGCCGGCATTTTCGGCCACATTCCCGCCGAGGGTCGACACCGCCTGACTGCCCGGGTCCGGCGGATAAAACAGCCCTTTCGCCTCCACGGCCGCGGCGAATCTGGCCGTCACCACCCCCGGCTGGACCACCGCGTACATGTCTTCGGTATTGATCTCCAGGATCCGGTTCATCCCGTTGGTCAGAATCACCGCCCCGCCGGAGAGGGGAACGGTTCCGCCGCTCAGGTTGGTACCGGCCCCGCGCACGGTGACCGGGATCCGGTTTTCATTGCAGAGTTTTACCGTCCGGCCCAGGGTTTCTCCGTCGGTCGGTCGCAGGACAATGGCAGGAATCATCGGTTCCACCACGGCTGCATCATATGCGTAGGTCACCCGGTCGGTCTTGTCGGTCATGACATTGTCCCGGCCCAGAATGGTTTCAAACTCCTTCACCAGTGTCTGTTGAATCATGTGTCACCTCTTCATGATAAACGATCAGCAGGAACATTGGTATGACCATTTCAGATCGTTCCCGTTTCTGCAGACGAATCGATGGATACATGCCTGCGTGCAGATATTCTGTCACTATCGTAAAGATTTGAATACCATTCAATAAATTTTATTTCAAGTATTTTATCCTTGACAGGCAAAAACATATCATTTTATGATGGTCATACCATTAAAAATACAGACCAAACACCGGGGACCGCCATTGCAGGCGGATGCCCCATGCAGGAAGGGGGTTGGTAAGAACCGGTGAATGCAGTACCATCTTCGGGAACCATATGTATTTCAAAACCTTTACCTTGGGAGGATTTTCAGGAATGAAAAGAATCTTTACTGTCTCTTTGAGTCTTTTGATCGTTCTGTGCCTTGCCGTCAGTGTATCGTTTGCCCAGAAACGGGAAAAGTTCGGTGTGGACAAACGTCATGAGGAAGCCAAACGGGTCCGCTTCAAGCCTTCGGATGAACGGATCCGCTGGAAAATGGTCATGCCCTGGACCAAGGGACTGCTCTTCTACGACATCGCGGTCCATTTCTGTGACAGTGTCCGCCTGGCTTCCGCCGGACGTCTTGACATTAAACCGTTCTCCGCCGGCGAACTGGTCCCTGCCATGCAGAGCTTCGACGCGGTGAGCAAAGGCTCCGCGGATGTCGGCCATGACTGGCCCGGCTACTGGAAGGGAAAAAATGAGGCATTCGTGGCCTTCGCCTCCGTTCCATTCGGCCTCGACGCCGAGGGGTACAACATCTGGCTCTATGAAAAGGGCGGCATCGACATGATGCAGGAGCTTTACGGGAAGTTCAATCTGTTCGCCCTGCCCGGCGGCCAGTGCGGCCAGGAGATGGGGCTCTTCTCCAACAAGAAAGCCACCACCATGGCCGATTTCAAGGGCATGCGGGTGAGAACCCCCGGCTGGTACATGGACATCCTCAACAACCTGGGCGCTTCGGTCAGCCCCCTGCCCGGCGGCGAAGTCTACCTGGCGCTGGAGCGTGGCGTGATCGACGCTGCCGAGTTCTCCTCCCCCGCCATCAACTACCCCATGGGGTTTGACGAAATCACCAAGTATGCCATTCAACCCGGCGCTCATCAGCCCGCCATCCAGTGCGGTCTCTTTTTCAACAAGGATTCCTACGACAAGCTTCCCGAAGATCTCAAATGGATCATCGATATCTGCGCCAAGGAAACCCAGCTCTGGAGCTACAACTGGGTGAACAGTCTCAACGCAGAGGCGATCCGGCGGTTCAAGGAAAAGATCGAAATCGTCAAACTGGACAAGGAAACGCTCATCCAGTTCCGGAAGACCACCAAGGAATACCTTGACGGCGTCAAAGCCAAGCACCCCTTTGTCAAAAAGGTACTCGACTCACAGGAAGAATTTATCAATTCGTTCGCCGACTGGCGGGATGCCCGCGTTGGGGTAACCCCCTGGCCGTATGAAACCTATATTTCCGGAAGAATTTCAGAATAACACAAAAAAACCGGGACGGTCACCGTCCCGGTTTTTTTGACCCGGCGTCTCTCCCGTCCCGGCGTCTGACCGGCGCCGGGACGGGAGATTCTGACAGACACGGACCCAAATCAAGGATGTAACCGATATGAATATCATTTCCAGATCCATCGACACCTTCAATATCAAGGAGGGTGAGGTGACCTCTCTGCTGGCGATTCCGCTGCTGCTGATCGTCCTGTATGAGGTGTTCATGCGGTATGCTTTCAATGCGCCCACCATCTGGGGCTTTGAAGCCACCACCTTCCTGTACGGCATTCACTATATGTTCGGCCTGGCCTACACGGATGTACAGGACGGTCATGTACGGGTGGATATCCTCACTTCACGGTTTTCTCTGAAGGTCCAGGCCATCATCAACATCATCACCATCTGTATTCTTTTTCTGCCGGTGATGACCTGCATGACCATCTGGTCCTTCAAGTATGCCGCGACCTCCATTTCTTTCTGGGAGGTCAACTCCACCAGCTGGGCCCCGCCCATCTGGCCGCTCAAGATCATTATGGCAGTGACCTTTCTCTTTCTGCTGCTGCAGGGGATCTCCAACTTACTCAAAAACATTGAAGCGCTTTCCGGTAAAAGCGGATCATAGCGAGGAGTATCATGTACTTCAGTCCAGAATTTCTCACCATTGCCATGTTCGTCACGCTGATTCTGACGATTCTTCTGGGTCACCCCCTGGCATATACCCTGGCTGCCGTCGCCACCCTCTTCGGTCTCATCGACAATGGCTGGAACATTCCCGGTCTGTTCGACATGTTCGCCAATATCACATGGGGCCTGATGAACAATTATGTTCTGGTGGCCATTCCACTGTTTATTCTCATGGCCCAGCTTCTGGACCGGTCCAAGGTCTCCGACGCCCTGTTCGAGGCGCTCTATGTCGTTCTGGGCGGCATCAAGGGCGGGCTGGGGCTGGCGGTGGTCGTGGTCTGCACCGTCTTTGCCGCCACCACCGGCATTATCGGTGCATCCGTCGTGGCCATGGGGCTTCTGGCGACCCCGGCACTGCTCCAGAAAAACTATCAGAAGGAAATGACCAGCGGCATCATCTGCGCCGCCGGTACGCTGGGAATTCTCATCCCGCCCAGCATCATGATGGTGGTCTACGGCGGGCTGACCGGGCTCAAGGAAACCTCCGTCGGCAACCTCTTTGCCGGAGCGATTCTTCCGGGAATGCTTCTGGCGACGCTCTATTTCGGCTATATTCTCATCCGGTGCAATCTCAATCCCACACTGGGCCCTCCCATTTCCAAAGAAGAGGCCGGTAAATATTCCGCAACCCGGAAGTGGGGCATGACCCTGAAATCACTGATCCCGCCCCTGGCCCTGATTCTGGCGGTCATGGGAACCATCCTCGCCGGCGTGGCCACCCCCACCGAGGCGGCAGGACTGGGCGCCACCGGGGCCGCGGTCCTGGCCATGTTCAACAGAAAATTCACATGGGACGTGATTAAGTATTCCTGCTTTTCCACCATGAAGACCACCGCCATGGTAATGATGCTCTTCAT
>JBEPXL010000135.1:0-8098 GCA_041641935.1 Desulfobacteraceae bacterium
CTGGGCCGGATTGCGAAAGCGCTCTCCCGGTTTCGGCGCCCGTCCTTCCGGCAGAAAGGTCCGGGCGAATTCCGGCAGGTGTCCGAAGGATTCGGCCCCCAGCGTCCAGGCCCCCGCCGTGATGGGAGAGACCGGAAAGCCGTTCCGGGCGTAATGGACGGCTGGTCCAAACAGATCAGCAAAGGGAAGTCCGCCGAACTGTTCCGACAGCCGGACCCAGGCATCCACGGCGCCGGGAACCGTTACCGTATCCCATCCTGTCAGCGGCATGCGGGTCAATCCGGCAAACCGGTCCGGTGTCCACGCCGCCGGAGAGCGGCCCGAACCGTTCAGGCCGTGGAGGGTCTGCCCGTCCCAGACCAGGGCGAAGGCATCACTGCCCAGGCCGTTGCTGGTCGGCTCCACCACCGTCAGGGCAATGGCCGCTGCGATGGCCGCATCAACCGCATTGCCGCCCCGGCGCAGCATCTCCAGACCGCTCTGCACGGCCAGCGGCTGAGAGGTGGCGACGACGTTGTCGGCACAGACCGGCATCCGGCGGGACGGATAGGGAAAGGTCCAGTCCATGCGGTTCATTCTGCCGCCTCCTGCGGGGAGGACCGGGGCAGAAACCTTCGGCCCGGTTTGTAGGGGAAAATGTGGACAACCTCTCCGGACCGCTGGCGTTCCTGCATTCCCCGCCAGAATTTGACATCGAAGAGATCACTGTGGGCGCTTTCGAACACCTGGTTCAGCGGGGGCGGAAACTTGAGAAAGGTGCGGAATTCTTCGGGGAAGACATCGTTTTCATCCACATGGAACCAGGGCTGGGCCGACATTTCATCCTCATAGCCCCGGGATCTGGGAATTTTGCGGAACCGGCAGTCGGTCAGCAGGCAGAGTTCGTCATAATCGTAGAAGACGACCCGGCCGTGACGGGTGACCCCGAAATTCTTGATAAACAGATCGCCGGGGAAGATGTTGGAGGCCGCCAGTTCCTTGATGGCCCGGCCATAGTCGATGGTCGCCTCCCGGGCGGCGGCCTCTCCGGCCTCTTCCACATACAGGTCCAGCGGCGTCAGTCGCCTTTCCGTATAGAGATGGCGGATCACCACATGGTCTTCCTGAAGAATGGCATTGCTCCCGGCGAACTGTGCCAGTTCCGCCAGCAGTTCCTCGGAAAACCGGTTTCTGTCAAACTCCAGGTATTTGAATTCCTGGGCATCCACCAGCCGTCCGGCCCGGTCGTGCTTGAAGACCAGGTCATACCGGTTGATCACCGCCTCCCGGGTGGTGGATTTGGGATACTCGAACCGGTCCTTGATGATCTTGAAGACGACATCGAAGCTGGGAATGGTAAAGACCAGCATGACCATCCCCTTTTTGCCCCGGGCGATTTCGAACTTGTCGGTGGAATGGGCCAGTCGACGGGTCAGTTCCCGGTAGAGTTCCGCCTTGCCGTGTTTGTGAAAACCGAGGGAGGTATAGATTTCCGAAACCCGTTTCAGGGGAATGATACTTTTGAGGAAGTTGACCATTTCGGTGGGATGGTCCACCGCAACCAGAAAATAGGACCGGGTAAAACTGAACAGGATGCTTACTTCGGATTCCTTCAGCAGCACGGCGTCAACGATTACCCCGCCGGCTTCATTGAGAAGACAGATCACCAGGGGCTGAATCTTCCATCCGGTGCGGATGCGGCCGATGAGGTAGGCGGCACGGTCCCGGTAGAAAACCGATTCGATCATTTCAACGGAATCGATCCGGGGGGGCGGCTCCGCGTCCTGTGTTGCCAGATGGGCGTGTATCGCCTCGGCCACTTTCTGTGCGTCCTGTTCGGGACGGGCAAAATCGAAGGTTTTCCGGTAGCCGGACACAATATTGCGGATGATCTCCACCAGGGGCATGTCATTTTCCGGTGGGACAAAGGTCTGACAGATGGGACAGTGCCGGTCTTCGATGGCAGGGATCTTGAAATCGGCGGCGGTGAACTCGATGGCGGGATTGACGCCGATGGTGATGAATATCTTGCGGGTGACGGAGTTGAAAAAGGTTTCCGCCAGTTCACCGTCATCCCGGCCCGTCATCATCCGGGCATAGAGAAGTTTCATTTCGGCCCAGACCGATTCCCGCCCCGCCTGTTCTTCCAGGTTGTTCCGGATGTCGGCGACCACCTGGTTTACACCATAGGTGTACAGTTCAAGCCGTTCGACCATGTCCTGCTGGCCGCCCTGCCAGTCCCGCTGCCGGAACCGTTCGCCGGCCCGGCGGGTGATGCGGTTGAATTCTTCCTGATAGGCGTCATAGGCCTCCCGGATCAGGGCGGCTCCCCAGATTGCCGGTTCCTGCTTTGTGAACGGCATCGTTTCCTCCGTTAGCGGTTCTGAACCTGTTGATGATGAAAAAACCTATGGCAGAAAGGGAGGGGGAAGTCAAGGTACAAGGCCGGTGGGAAAGGCGTACCGGCCACGGCGTGGCACGCATCTCCGGGAGAACCACAAAAAAACGGGTTTCCCCTGCGACAGAGAGAAAACCCGTTCATTTCAGTGGTCGGGGCGAGAGGATTTGAACCTCCGACCCTCTGCTCCCAAAGCAGATGCGCTGCCAGGCTGCGCTACGCCCCGATGAAGTGTTCATTTGAAACATGATCCTTACCATACCGTGTGGTCTCACGCAAGCCCATAGCGAAATTTCCTGCGTTTTTTTTCATTCAGACCGCCTTTCGGGTGGCTTCTGCCGCAATTTGCTGACATAACAGGTGCTTTTCCCATTTTTTCTTGACACCCTTACCAATCCATATTATTTTGATAATTCCTTCGCATTGCCAGGGCAGGAAACCGGCGGCTCCGTTCTGAAACGGGAATTCTTTCTCTGTGGCCGGTCCGGCCTTTTTTTGATGGATGAAACTGTTTGATGCGAGAGTGGCGGAATTGGTAGACGCACTGGACTTAGGATCCAGCTCTGGCGACAGAGTGGGAGTTCAAGTCTCCCCTCTCGCACCATTTATACGTACTTTACAAGAAAAATCAGTTATCCGGAAATGCCTGAAGATTCGGTATCACTTCAGGCATTTGGTTTATTAGAAAGGGATGTCATGCAAGTTCAAGTGGAAGATCTGAGCAGCGTCAGGAAAAAGCTTCATATTGAAATCCCCGAGGATGAAGTAACCCGCGAGATCGACGATGCGTACAAAGAATTGAAGAAGACGGCAAACATCAAAGGGTTCCGGAAAGGGAAGGTGCCCCGGGGGTTACTGGAAAAGCGGTTTCAGCAGGATGTCAACGCGGATGTCTCCTCGCGGCTGATTCAGACTTCCTTTGCCGATGCAATCGAGCAGACGGAGCTGAATATCATCGGTTCCCCACAGCTGGATGAATTGCCGGATCTGGAATACAGGCAGCCGTACAGGTATGAAGCCATTGTGGAAGTGGCCCCCGATCTGTCCGATGTGTCGGTAACCGGGATGAAGCTGGAAAAGAAAGTTTACCAGGTCAGTGATGAGGAAGTGGAAAACCAGCTGAATATGATCCAGAAGAATCTGGCCAATATGGTGCCGATCGAGGAAGAACGTACCGCCCGGGAAGGCGATCATGTCCTGATCGACTATGAAGGATTCAAGGACGGTGAATCCTTTGAGCCCCTCCAGCGGACCGAGGGTTTCGGCCTCCAGATCGGCAAGAAGCAGATGATGCCGGAAGTGGACGAAGCCCTGGACGGCATGGCGCCCGGCGAAGTCCGGGATGTTGAGATTTCCTTTCCCGAAGACCATCCGGATCCGAAACTGGCCGGAGAGACCATTACCCTGCGGGTTGAACTGAAGGAGATCCGCAAAGAGATTCTGCCGGAGATCAACGATGATCTGGCAAAGCAGCTGGGCAGTTTCGAGAGCCTGGAGGAACTGAAGAGCGAAATCGTCAACAATCTGCGGCAGGGATATGACCGGCAGTCGGAGCAGGAACTCCGGGAGGAGGTCTTTTCCCATCTGCTGGAACAGCAGTCTTTTGAGGTTCCGGAGACGATGGTCGGCTTTGAGCTGGAAAATATTATCCGGGAAATGGAGCAGACCTTTTCCCATCACAACATGACCATGGAACAGTTCGGCTACACCCGTGAGGTGCTGGCCGAAAAATACCGGGATGTCGCCGTCAAGCAGGTGAAACGCCATCTTCTTCTTTCCAAAGTGATCGAACAGGAAAAACTGGAGCTGACCGAGGAAGAGATGGAAGCGGGGCTGGCGGAGATGGCGGCTTCCGTGCAGCAGCCGGTGGAAGCCGTGCGGCAGTATTTTCTGGCGAATCAGGCTCAGCTGGAAAGCTTCCAGCATTCCCGGCTTGAAAAAAAGGCAATTGACCTTATCTTAAAAAACAGCGATATTGAAGAAGTCGAGGTTACACCGGCGCAGGAAAACGGGAGCGAAGATTCGGAAGAACCTGTGGAGGAGATATCACCGCAGACAGAGTAAGCGGTGCAGCGAATAAGCGCCGGATTTCGCATGAGGCGAAATCCGGCGCAGATGTATCACCAGATATCAGACGTCCTTCCATCCCTTCTGTTTTCCTTTTCCTGATCCGGATATTCCTCACCGGCCGAATGAACACTTCCCGAAACGCTGATGTTTTCTGTGATCTCCGGATCACGCCGCATGAAGCTGCGGAAAATCATTTTTTACAATGAATCCATAACCATATCAACAGTATAAAAAAGGAGATGACCCGTGCCGTTAATACCTATGGTCGTTGAACAGAGCAGCAGGGGTGAGCGCGCTTACGATATATTTTCTCGACTCCTCAAGGATCGGATTATTTTTCTGGGTACGCCCATCAATGACGAAGTGGCGAATCTGCTGATCGCCCAGTTTCTGTTTCTCGAATCGGAAGATCCGGACAAGGATATCAATTTCTATATCAACTCTCCCGGCGGCGTCGTGACAGCCGGACTGGCCGTCTACGATACCATGCAGTATATCAAGCCCAATATCGCGACAGTCTGTATCGGACAGGCCGCCAGCATGGGCGCTGTACTTCTGGCAGCCGGGGAGAAAGGAAAACGCTACTCCCTGCCCAATTCACGCATCATGATTCACCAGCCCATGGGCGGTTCTCAGGGGCAGGCAGCCGATATCGCCATTCAGGCGAAAGAGATTCTCCGGATGCGGGATACCCTGAACCATATTCTGGCCCATCATACCGGCCAGGATCTGGAACGGATACAAAAAGACACCGATCGTGATTTTTTCATGTCCGGACTCGATTCAAAGGAGTATGGTCTGGTAGATCACGTGATTACCAATCGTGAGGATCTTGAGCATCTGGAATAGACGGAGGAAAGGATTATGACTAGAAAAAAAGACGAGAGCGATAACCTGTTTTGCTCATTCTGCGGAAAGAATCAGAATGAAGTTAAAAAACTGATCGCCGGTCCTGCGGTGTATATCTGTGATGAATGCATTCAGCTCTGCAGCGAAATCATCGAAGAAGAGAGCGAAAAGGATGCCCGGGAAACAGAAATCAATCTGATTCCGCATGAAATCAAAACCATGCTCGACGACTACGTGATTGAGCAGGATGAAGCCAAGAAGGTGCTTTCCGTGGCCGTGTACAACCATTATAAACGGCTCGATTCTTCCGTCACTTCCGGGGATGTGGAGATCCAGAAAAGCAATATCCTGCTGATCGGTCCCACCGGATCGGGAAAGACGCTGCTGGCCCAGACCCTGGCCCGGTTTCTGAATGTCCCCTTCACCATCGCCGACGCCACCAGCCTGACCGAAGCCGGGTATGTGGGAGAGGATGTCGAAAACATTATTCTTTCTCTGCTGCAGAATGCCGACTATGATGTGGAGAAGGCAAAACGGGGCATCGTCTACATTGACGAAATCGACAAGGTTGCCAGCAAGTCGGACAATCCGTCCATTACACGGGATGTGTCGGGCGAAGGCGTCCAGCAGGCCCTGCTCAAGATCATCGAAGGGACCACGGCGAGTGTGCCGCCCAAGGGCGGGCGCAAGCATCCCCAGCAGGATTTTGTCAAGATCGACACCTCCAACATCCTCTTCATCTGCGGCGGAACCTTCAACGGCCTTGAAAAGGTGATCCAGCGCCGGGTCGGCACCAAGACGCTGGGCTTCAGTGCGAAAATCACCAAGGCCGACGAGCGCAACGTCGGTGAAATCCTGAAGGAGACCCAGCCGGAAGACCTGATCAAATACGGTCTGATTCCGGAATTTCTGGGACGGCTTCCGGTGATTGCCACCCTGAACGAGCTGGCGGTCAGTTCCCTGATCCGGATCCTGACGGAACCCAAGAACGCACTGGTGAAACAGTACCAGAAGCTGTTCGAGATGGAAGGGGTCAACCTGCGCCTCACCGACAGCGCCCTGGCGGCCATCGCCGATGAGGCGGTCAAGCGGAAGTCCGGCGCCAGAGGACTGCGGGCGATCATGGAAAGCTGTATGCTCGATATCATGTACAAGATACCGTCCACCGAAAATGTCAAGGAATGTGTCATCGGAGAGGATGTGGTACTCCACAAGGAGGAGCCGATTCTTCTGTATGAGCAGACCAAGAAGCAGGCATAGACATGGCCGGCAACGGACGGCAATGTGGTAATACATTATGATCAATTTTCCTAAAATACTACGCAAGGATGATTCGGATAATAAAGTGGTACTTCCGCTGTTACCTTTAAGGGATATCGTGGTATTTCCGCACATGGTTGCACCGCTCTTTGTGGGACGGACCCGCTCGGTCAATGCACTGGCGGATGCCATGAACAATGACAAGAGTGTGTTCCTCGCCACCCAGAAGCGGGCGAATATCGACAATCCGAAGGAAAAGGATATCAATGCCATCGGAACCATCGGGACGGTGCTGCAGTTGCTGCGCCTTCCCGACGGAACGGTCAAGGCCCTGGTCGAAGGCAAATCCCGGGGCCGGATTGCCGATTTCGTTCCCAACGACGAATTTTTCCAGGTGGAAGTAGCGCCGCTGATGGAAGAAGACGTACCGGATGCGGAAGCCGTAGCCCTGGGCCGGGCCATTGTGGAAAGCTTCCAGGAGTATGCCAAGATCAACAGCAACATCTCCAAGGATCTGGTCAAGAATGTCGCCGGGATTACCGATCTGTCTCAACTGGGGGATACGGTGGCGGCCCATTTCTCCTTCAAGATCGAAGACCGTCAGAAACTTCTGGAGACCGGTTCCGCGAGTGAACGGCTTTCGCTGCTGCTCCGCCTGATCAAGATGGAGATCGAGGTCTTCCGCATGGATCAGCGGATCAAGGGCCGGGTCAAGGATCAGATGGAGAAGACCCAGAAGAACTATTATCTGAACGAGCAGATGCGGGCCATCAAAAAGGAGATGGGCACGGAAGAAGACCCTGCCGATGATCTCAATGAACTGGAAAAACGGATCAAACGGAAGCGGCTCTCCAGGGAGGCCAAAAACAAGGTCTGGCAGGAATTAAAGAAACTGAAGATGATGACGCCCATGTCGGCCGAGGCGACGGTGGTCCGCAACTATATCGAGTGGATCATCAGCCTGCCCTGGTTCGACCGGAGCAAGGTCCAGAGCGATCTGGACGAGGCCGAGCAGATTCTGGACGAGGACCATTACGGTCTGGAAAAGCCGAAGGAACGGATTCTGGAATACCTGGCGGTGCAGACCCTGGTGCAGAAACTCCGCGGCCCGATTCTCTGCCTGGTGGGCCCACCCGGGGTGGGGAAAACCTCCATCGCCAAATCGGTCGCCCGCGCCACCGGACGCAAGTTCATCCGCCTGTCCCTCGGCGGTGTCCGGGATGAAGCCGAAATCCGGGGACACCGGCGGACCTACATCGGGGCCATGCCGGGGAAGGTTCTCCAGTCCCTCCGGAAGGTCGGCGCCAATAATCCGGTCTTCTGTCTGGATGAAGTGGACAAGATGAGCATGGACTTCCGGGGAGATCCCGCCTCGGCCCTGCTGGAGGTGCTGGATCCGGAACAGAACTACAGCTTCAATGACCATTATCTGGATCTGGACTACGATCTTTCGGAAATCCTGTTCATTACAACGGCCAATACACTGCCGGATATTCCCCTGCCGCTGCAGGACCGGATGGAGATCATCCGTCTGCCGGGCTA
>JBEPXL010000136.1:0-8060 GCA_041641935.1 Desulfobacteraceae bacterium
TATTTTTCTATTAGTCGAGTCATTTGGGTTTGTATGCCCACAAATTTGTTCACCTGAAGAACTGGGAGGCAATTCCAATGATTAAAGATCCTATAGTTGATGAAATTCGACGTTTTCGTCAAGAACATGCTAAAGAGAATGGAAATGATTTAAATAAAATCGTTGATTCATTACGTAAAAGAGAGAATGGTTCAAAACACAAAGTCTTAAACCCAGGGCCAAAAGAACGTTTGGAAAAGACTGGAAGCTAATCAGTTGCTGCACTTAGAAAGTGGGTTTTTCAAACACCCCCAAGGGACAGTTACATGAGAACATATACTGCAATAATTGAAAGATGCCATGAAACAGGACTCTATGTTGGTTCTGTACCTGGATTCCCAGGAGCCCATTCACAAGGTGAAACTTTGGATGAATTAAATAAAAATATGAAAGCAGTGATCGAAATGCTTCTTGAGGATGGTGAACCAAAGATTGAGGGTGAGTTTGTTGGGACTCAAAATGTAGTGCTGGCATAATCATGGGCACACTGACTGTGTTGACTGCAAAAGAGATTGCTATAATACTTGCGCGGCGTGGTTTCAAAGAAATCTGTCAAAGAGGCTCTCATAAACAATTTCGCCATCCTGACGGTAGAGGAACAACAGTTCCATTTCACCAGGGAAGGAAGTGGGGGATCTGTCGGGTCTGGTGAGCGTTGTCCGGCGTCCAATGCTACAATCAGGGATCTGAAAAATGTGAAAATATATAGAGAGGAATTGCCATGCGACCCGACAGAATCAAACAGGAAATTGACAGACTGAACTTGTCTGAAAAGCTGTTATTATTGGCAGACGTATGGGATTCAATTGCGCTGAGTAACTCCGAGCTTCCTATGCCAGAGTGGCAGAAACGGGAACTTGACAGGAGATACAGAGAATACCAGGCAGGTGACAGGAATTAATGAACAAAGAGTTTGACTGGGATCAAAATAAAGCTGCTTGCAATTTATCCAAACATGGGATTACTTTCGATGAAGCAATAACAGTATTCGAAGATCCCATGTATCTTGATTTTTTTGATCCGGATCATTCCTATGAGGAGCAACGATATATTCGTCTCGGATATTCATCAAAGAACCGTTTGCTGATAGTTTCATATGCAGAATATCATGACATGATTCGCATTATCAGTGCTCGCAAGGCAACACGAAAGGAACGATTGGACTATGAAGAAGAATGACACAAAAAAGGATGATGATGACCTTCGTCCGGAATATGATTTTAAAAGTATAAAGTTGAGAAAAGTCGGTCCTGAAAGAAAAAGCTTTGGTGGGCCAACGATTAGAATAGAAAAAGATGTTGCAGAAGTTTTTCCAGACGCTGAATCGGTAAATGAAGCATTACGGTTTTTAATTCGTATCACAAAAGAAAATAAATCAGCAATATTTCAAGCACCTGATACAGTAGACACCGCTGAACCCAAGGGTTGAGAAGGATTGAAATTACTGATTATTAAGGATAATTAAGGCCAGGAGAGCAACAAAAAAAGAGAAAAAAGTATATCATAAGAAAGTATCCGAAATGAAGAAGGAAATTATCAATTCACAGATTAAACATGACATAGAAATTTCAAAATAACTGTTGTCTGAACATAATCATGAACTTTAATTGAGCGCCGGCCGCAACTTAACTTTGCCGTTGCTGAAATCGCGCAAGAGAAATAGCCCAAGCTTATCGATAATTGACAACGACAACTGGTAACTGATTATGCCTCCAATTCAAGAATCATCTGTTTTCGCCGCCTGGGCCGCCGGGCTTCTGCCGTTCATCTCATTCGGCCTGATTATCATTTTTCTGCGGAACCCCGGCAGAGAACGGCTGGCGTCCCTCGTCTCCATCGGGGCCATCGCCGGCTCATTCCTCTGCGCGCTGTTTCTCCTGACCCGTCACTGGGGAATCGAAACACCGCTGCAGGCAACCGTATCATGGGCGGTATCCGGCAAGATCGTGATTCCCATCGGCGTCCTGCTCGATCCGCTGAGCCTGCTGATGCTGACCATCGTCACCACGGTCAGCCTGCTGGTGCAGATCTATTCCATCGGCTACATGGCCGGTGATCCCGGTTTTTCCCGGTATTACGCCTTCATGTCCCTCTTCGCCTGGGCCATGATTTCCCTCACCCTGGCCCCGACACTCCTGCAGCTCTACGTATTCTGGGAACTGGTGGGACTCGCTTCCTACCTTCTCATCGGATTCTGGTTCGACAAGTTCAGCGCCAGCGAGGCCGGGAAAAAGGCGTTTGTGATGACAAGAACAGGGGATGTGGCCTTTTTTCTGGGGCTGATTCTGGTACTCCTCAACCTGGGCAACCTGAACATCCTGGACGTCAACAGCCTCTCCGCCACAACCCACATGTCCCCGTTTCTGATCACCCTCTCCGGACTGCTCATCTTCGGCGGTGTCATCGGCAAAAGTGCCCAGTTTCCGCTGATGACCTGGCTGCCCGATGCGATGGAGGGCCCCACACCCGTCAGCGCCCTGCTCCATTCAGCCACCATGGTGGCCGCCGGCGTCTTCCTGTTTGCCCGGATCTTTCCCTTTTTCAGCCATTCCGCTGTGGTGATGACCTTCTGTCTCGCCATCGGAACCCTGAGCATGATCCTCGCCTCGACCATGGCACTGGTGAGCCGGGATATTAAACAGGTCTGGGCCTATTCCACCATCAGCCAGCTCGGGTTCATGATCATGGGACTGGCGGCCGGAAGTTACTTCGCGGGCGTCTTTCACCTGACCACCCATGCCGGATTCAAGGCGCTCCTGTTTCTCTGCGCCGGTGTCTTTATCCACACCTACGACACCAATGACATGTTCGAGATCGGGCGGAACGGGGGACGTAACCTGAAAATCCCGATGCTTACCATGATCATCGGCGCCGCCGCCCTGGCCGGGCTGCCGCCGTTCTCCGGATTTTTCAGCAAGGAGGCGATCATGGGCGGACTGGCCTCACTGGAAAATCCCTTCTGGCTGGCCGCCGGGCTTCTGGGGGCGTTTCTGACCGCCTACTACACCTTCCGGCTGATCTTTATCATCCTCTTTCCCCGTGACAGGGCAGCCGCCTCCCACGGGGAAGAACACGGACATGAGGACCACCACGGTGGATACCGGGAAATGGCCGTGCCGCTGATCATTCTGGCGACGGTGACGGTGCTGCTCGGATTTGCACAGGGTGCGCTGGACCATTTCCTGACGGAGTTTACCGCCATGGCCCCGGCCCACCATGATGGCGGGCATCACGCCTGGCTCCCCTTTGTGGCCATCGGACTGGCGGTGGCCGGTGTGGCCCTGGCCTGGTTCGAGTTCGGACGGAAAGGGGCTTCGCAGGTCGGCTTTGCGGACCGGGTCTTTCTCTTCCGCACCCTCTTCGGAGAACGGTGGTTCATGGACCACTTCTACCGCTGGTTTCTCGATACGGTCATCTACCGCGGTATTTCCCGGCTCTGTGACGAAAACGACCGGAAGGTGATCGACGGAAGCCTCGACGGCCTGGCCCACGGAACCGTGGAGAGCGGGCGCGGTCTTTCGATTCTTCACCTGGGAATGATCCAGTACCGCTTGATGGTACTGTTTGTGGTGATGATTCTTCTGGCAATCTACTTCTTCTTTTAAGGTAATGATCCGATGCACTTAGCGTATGCCGATTTTCCTTTTCTTTCGACCCTTCTGTTCTGCTGTGTGGCAGGGCTTCTGATCATCCTCTTCATGCCGCCGGAGCGGACCAGAGAGATCAAGTGGGTCAGTGCGTTCTTCTCCGGCGTCACCATGCTGGTGTCCATCTATCTCTTTGTCGCCTACGACAAGGAACTGGGCGGCCTGCAGTTTGTGGAATCCTACGAGTGGATTCCGTCGCTGGGCATCACGTATCTCCACGGTGCGGACGGGTTCAGTATTCCCATGCTGCTGCTGACCGGGGTGGTTTTCTTCACCGGTGTGCTCACCATGTGGGAGATGGAATACCGGGTAAAGGAATTCTTTGCACTGATCTTTCTCCTGGTCGCCGGGGTCTTCGGTATGTTCATCACCCTGGACCTCTTTTTCATCTTTGTCTGGTATGATGTGTCCCTCTTTCCCATGTACCTGCTCATCGCCATCTGGGGAAGCACCCGCAAGGAGTACGGGGCCATGAAGCTGACCCTGTACCTGCTGGCGGGCAGCGCGCTGATTCTGCCGGGGATCGTCTATCTGGTGGTTCAGTCGGGAATGGGAACATTCAATATTCTGGAACTGATGGAACCGGGAACCTTTACGCCGTATGAACAGCGTCTCGCCTTTTTTCTGTTCTACATCGGCTTCGGAATTCTCGCCGGTGTCTGGCCCTTCCACACCTGGTCACCGGTCGGTCACGTGGCCGCGCCCACGGCCGTCAGTATGATCCATGCCGGGGTTCTGATGAAGATCGGGGCCTTCGGTGTTCTCCGGGTGGGCATGTTTCTCTGTCCTGAAGGGTGGCAGTACTGGGCCCATCTGATGGCGGTGCTGGCGACCATCGGTATTGTCTACGGCGCCTTTGCGGGTCTGCGGCAGACCGACCTGAAATACGTGATCGGTTACTCCAGTGTCTCCCATATGGGCATCGTGGGGCTGGGGCTGGCCACCATGACGGTGGACGGTCTCAACGGCGCCGTCTTTCAGATGTTCGCCCACGGCGTCATGACTGCGCTTTTCTTCTCGTCGGTCGGCTACATCTATGACAAAACCCATACCAAAGCCATCCCCGAACTGGGCGGACTGGCCCGGACCATGCCGGTGGCGACCAGCTATTTCATCATCGCAGCCCTGGCCGGTATCGGGGTTCCCTGTCTCGCCAGCTTCTGGGCGGAACTGATGGTGTTCATCTCCTCGTTCGAGGTCTATCCCCTCTACGGAACCATCGCCATCGGCGGTCTGGCGGTAAGCGCGCTCTTCATGCTCCGTGTGGTGCAGCGGGCCTGTTACGGGCCGCCCAACGAGCGCTTCGCCCATCTGCCCGATGTTTCGCTGGGCCTGGGGATTCCGCGTATGATTCTGGTATCGGTCATCGTTCTATTCGGTCTTTTTCCGTCGCTCATGTTCGACATGATCCGGACCGCAACAATTCCATTTCTGAACAGGTTGCCATAATGAACTGGATGCTCTTCAGCCCCGAAGTCTATACACTGGTAATGAGTGCCGTATTTCTGGTCCTTTCCATGCTCCGTCCCGATCCGCGCCGGGATTTTATGACCGCCCTGGCCCTTACCGCCATCGGTGTCGGTGTCTGTATCGCGGGGGTCCGGATGACGGGTGATCTTTTCTACGGAACCTACCGGGTGGATCTCTTTTCCCAGGTGTTCAAGGTCATGCTCTTCATGGGATTCTTTCTCGTGGTCTGCATCTGCACCGAACTGAACGGCATCGATGAGCGCCAGCACCCGGAGTTCTACCTGCTGCTGTCCACCTGTACCCTGGCGATGATGCTTCTGGTGAGCAGCGTCCATCTGCTGACCATCTATATCGCCCTGGAACTGTCGAGTTATTCCCTCTACATTCTGGTCTTTCTCCGGCGGGAACGTCTCTACAGCATCCACACCGGCATCAAGTACTTCCTGATCGGCGCGTCGGCCTCGGCCGTGATGCTGTTCGGATTTGCGCTCCTCTACGGTGCGACGGGCAAGGTATACATCGGCGAAATGATGCAGGTGCTTCCGGGGATTCTGGATGATCCGGTGGTGCTGACGGGTCTTTTCCTGACCCTGGGCGGTTTCTTTTTCAAGCTGGCGGTGTTTCCGTTCCACTTCTGGGCCCCGGATGTCTATGAAGGCGCTGCCAATCAGGCGGCTGCCTATATCGCCACCGCTTCCAAGGTGGGGGCCATCGCCATTCTGACCCGGATGGTTTCCCTGAGCGGCGGAACCAGTGAATACCTGGTCCACGCGCTGGTGACGCTTTCGATCATTTCCATGACCGTGGGGAATCTGACGGCGATTGTCCAGAAAGACCTCAAACGGCTGCTGGCCTTTTCCAGTATCGCCCATGCCGGGTATGTCCTCATCGGCATCCTGAGCATGAACGAGATGGGGTACGCCAGCGCGATCTTTTACGCCCTGACGGTGCTGATCCTGAAATTCACCTGCTTTCTGGTGGTGGTCAAGGTGGCCTGGGACGGCCGGAATATTGATGTGGTCCATCTGGCGGGGCTGCACCGCCGGTCTCCGATTCTGGCAATGGCCCTGATGATGGCCGTCTTCGGTCTGGCGGGCATTCCGCCCACAATCGGCTTTACGGGAAAGCTGCTTCTGTTTACGGCGGCCATGCAGAAAGGGTATTTCACCCTGGTGCTGATCGCCATGTTCAATGTGGTGATCTCGCTCTACTACTACCTCCTGGTGGTGAAGGCGGCCTACCTGCTGGAACCGACCGAGGATCTGCCCCCGCTGCAGGTGTCTTCTTCCGTGAAGTTCCTGACCGGCAGCCTGGTGGCGGTAACGATCATCGCGGGATTCTATCCGACACAGTTGATCGAGATCGCCCGGGCGGCGGCGCGGGCGCTGATGCTGTAAGATCATCTGCTCGTGCAAAAGAAGTCTGTCCTGTTCATCCGGTAACGGCGAACAGGACCGCTGGCATGGGAAAGATCAGTACCTGTGCACATATATTTCTGCACCTGTTTTGCAGGGGCAATCCCCCCGTGGTTGCCCCTGCGGACGCCAGAAAATTTTGGTGCGGTACGTAATGGTTCAGACGCAGTGCCACAGTGAGAAGCAACATATGGATAAAATCAAATCCAGTCCCGGCTATCAGCAGGATTTTCATGCCTGGCTGCTCAACAGTGCCCGTCTGCTGCGGGAAAAGAAGTTTTCCGATCTGGATGTGGACAGTATCGCCGAGGAACTGGAAGGCATGGCAAGAAGGGACAAACGGCAGTTGATCAACCGGCTGGCCGTGCTGCAGGCGCACCTGCTCAAATGGCAGTACCAGCCGGAATTGCGCTCCAAAAGCTGGAAAAGGACCATCAAGGAACAACGCAAACGCATCAAAATGCTTCTGGAAGACAGCCCGAGCCTCACCCACGAATTCGATAAAAAAGTTCAGGATGCATACGAACTTGCGGTTCTGTATGCCGCCAATGAAACCGGCATGGATGAGGAAGAGTTTCCGGATGCGCCGGAATACGCCAATGAAGAGATTCTGGCGGACAGTTTTTATCCCGAGTAGCGCCCGCATCCGGGAATTGCACGGCAATCCTTGACTTTCCTTCAGAAAATCAGCAAAAAACTCCCCGGCTGGCTCCTGCCGGTCGCACTTGTTCTCGTGGTACTGGCGCTCATCGCCATCTGGCGTTTTACTCCCCTGAAAGCCTATACAGATCCTGATTTCCTCTCCGAACGGATCACCCACCTGCGTGATCTCTGGTGGACGCCGCTGGCCCTGATTCCGGTCTATATTCTCGCCCACGCCATCATGTTTCCCAATCTGGTTCTCAACACCGCCGTCATCCTGACCTTCGGCGGTTTTTTCGGATGGGCCTGCGCTATTGTGAGCAGCCTCATGTCGGCCACCGTCTTTTTCTTTATCGGATACCGGTTCGGGGCGGAACGGCTGCAGCGATTCAGCAGCCGACGGCTGGAAAAGGTGCAGCGCTTTCTCCAGAAAGGCGGCATCGGTGCGGTCGTCACCGTGCGGCTGGTTCCCACTGCGCCCTATCCCATCGTCAATACCGCGGCCGGGGCCATTCATCTCCGGTACCGGGATTTCATCATCGGCACGTTCATTGCCCATTTACCGGGAACTGTGACGCTGGCGGTATTCGGTGAACAACTGGGGAATGTCATCCGGAAACCGACGCCGGAGAATATCGCCGTGCTGGCCGGTATTCTTGTCGCCGGTCTTGTGATCATCAAACTTGTCAGCCGTCATGCCCGCAGGCGTTTTGAGGAGGAACAGGACGACGGGTAGCGGACCTCTGTTTGATCTGTTTTTCCGACAAAAATGCCCTGCCCGCCGGAATGGACGGAGCAGGGCATGTGTTCTTCGACAGAGAAAGTGTGTCTACCGGGTCAACTGCCG
>JBEPXL010000137.1:0-1775 GCA_041641935.1 Desulfobacteraceae bacterium
TCAGCATTATTCCTGGCCCGGCAATGTCCGGGAACTGGAGCATATCATCGAGGGCGCCATGAACCTGGTCGGCGAAGAGCGCACCATCCAGATGCGCCATCTGCCGGACTATTTTTTTACCCCGCCACCTGCCATGCCCCGCCCCCTGGTCGAAAGGCCGCCGGTCATTTCGTCAGAAGACAACGGCGATCCGGTTTCCCGTGAGCCAATCGGCAGCATCCGTCCCCCGGCCATTTCGGCCCTCATTTCCCGCAGCGAAAAGATCGCCCGTGAAGAACGGGAGGTGATCTGTCAGGCGCTGGCGCAGGAAAAGGGAAACGTGTCCCGTGCGGCCATGCAGCTGGGAATATCCCGTCAGTTACTCCACTACAAGATGAAAAAATTCACCATTTCACGGAAGGAATTCAAATAGAAAACCGGTGTCCCGTTTCTGCGGGACACCGGTTGGGGAAAGCCCTGCCGGCCCGGCGCAGAGGCCGGATCGGCGGCAGTCAAAGGGGCAGGATCAGGCGGCGATTTCCCGGGCCAAAGGAGCGGCGGCAGCGGCAGTTTCCACTGTTTTTTCCCAGTCCATGAACGACTTGACGTTCTGGAGCGCATGGTCCGTCGAGCGGGGATTGCCCATCTCGGCCATCTGGCGGATGGCGTCGTAGGCCTGGTCATCGGCCGGCATATGGAGCGGAACCACGCCGTTGGCCCTGAACGTCTGCCGGGCTTTGGCTTCCCGGTCACAGTCGGCGATGAACTTGTCCAGGCTGAAGAAGGTGAGGCTGCCCATCGCGCCCAGGGAGTGGCGCACGATGTGGGTTCCGTATTGCCGGAGGGTGTTCCGGTTGGCTTCGGACTCGGCGATGGCCTTCTCCAGATTGTCATGAACACTGGTGCTGCCGCCGGACTGGGCTGACGGGAAACCGGTGACCCACAGGTTGAGCCGGGCCATGGCCGCATTGGTCAGGCTCTGGGACAGGGCGCTGTAGGAAAGATCGCCGCCGCTCTCGGTCACGCCGGGAATGCCGCCGTGGACGCAGATGATGCCGGGGTTGACGGTCTGGGCCAGCATCATCATGAACATGACCTGGGCATGGATCAGCGTCAGCAGGGATTCCGGGCTGTGGGGCGCGGAGAATCCGGCAATGGAGAGATCCAGCAGCAGCAGGTTGTTGCCGGTTTCACAGCTCCGGATGAACGGCTCCACCATCGTATTCATGGGCGTCAGGGAGGTCATCAGGGTGGTTCCGTCGAGCCAGTCGGTTCTGCCCTGGAAAAACCGGACTTCCTCGTCGCTCATCTTCTTGGTGGCGATCATCTTGAGTCCGTTGAACCCTCTGTCCATCATCTGGGCACAGGCAAAGTCGGAGGTCCGTTTGTCGGTCTGCACCGGTACACTGAAGATGTTGACCACATCGGACCGCTCCGCCACGGCCGCCACGATCTTTTCAAATTCCTCCCCGGTGGCCGGACGCAGTTCATCGTCTTCGGGCCGTTTCAGGAACGGCGGGGTCGCGCCGATGCCGAAGGCGTTCCGGCCCGGATCGCCTGTGAAGTGACGGGGGACACTGGCCAGGCACTGATCCAGATAGTCGGCCTTCAGAGGGACGAAGAGGGCGTTTTCATTTTCGAAGTCGATGGCGTCGGCGGTCATCAGAAGTTCCATGATCCGCTCGCTTTCGGCGATGTTGACCCCGATTTCGGTCAGCACCCGCCGGGCATTCCGGTCAATCCGTTCATAGATTTTCTTCTCTTCGATCAACTGGTCCATCACTGCCACCTTCTCG
>JBEPXL010000137.1:1785-8057 GCA_041641935.1 Desulfobacteraceae bacterium
TAATCGGTGGCAACCTGCTGGTATTTGGCTCTGGCGAGTTCGAAGGCGTAGGTATTCTCGATCCGGGCGGCGGCTTCCATCATTTCCTGTGCTTTTGCGTTGTACATGGGGTTTCTCCTTTATGTTTTTTTTCAGAAATTCAGGTTTTTGTCTGTCAGGTTGATATTGCTTTTCGTATGGATTTCTCCTCTCCCGCGGGGGGAGAGGAGAGGCGTTACTTCAGATCAGATGCCTTCCGGCTGGGGTGTTTCCGGGATCATCACTTCGGGCTGCAGAACCGGTTCCACTTCCGGAAGTCCGCAGGCCGGTTCGGAAAGCACCACATCTTTCCGGCTGGCGATCATGTCCTTGATCACGGCGGCCAGCAGCAGGTACATCACGAACATGAACGGAAATGCGCCGACGATGGAGGCGGTCTGGAGCGCTTTCAGTCCGCCGGAGTAGATCAGGACGATGGCCAGTCCGCCCAGCATGGCGACCCAGAAGATGATGAGCCGGTTCCGTGCGCCGGGGTCTTCGGTCCGGACGCCGCCGGTGGAAAACCGGCTGATGACGAAGGTGGCCGAATCCGCTGATGTGATGAAGAAGGAGGCGATCAGCAGGATCGTGAAGGCCACCAGCAGACCATACAGGGGCAGATGCTGCAGGGTCGCGAACAGGGCGCCTTCCATGCTGTTGTTGACCATTTCGCCGATGGTTCCGCCTGCGAATAGATCGGTGTAGATGGCCGTACCGCCCAGCCCGGTGCAGAAAATATAGGAGAAGAGCGGCGGAGCGATCATCACCACCAGGATGAACTGGCGAATGGTGCGGCCCCGGGAGATCCGGGCGATAAATGCGCCGACAAAGGGCGCCCAGGCCACCCACCAGGCCCAGTAGAAGACGGTCCAGCCTTTGGTCCAGCCCTCGTTGTCGAAGAGTTTCAGACTGGTGGACATGGGAACCAGATTGACCACATAGTCGCCCAGGGCCTGGAAAAAGGAGGTGACCAGGAATTTGAACGGTCCGAAGACGAAGAAGAAGACCAGCAGCAGGGTCATCAGTCCCACGTTGAGCAGAGACAGCACCTTGATTCCTTTGTTGACGCCGGTGATGGCCGATACGATAAAGAGCAGGGTAATCACGGTGATGATGATGGCCGATGGCGTGGGGCCGGCGGGAATTCCCAGTGCGTAGGACAGACCGCTGTTGATCTGGAGTGCGCCCATGCCCAGAGAGGTGACGACCCCCATGATGGTGGCCCAGATGGCCAGAATATTGATCAGTTTCAGGCCGACCCCGTCGGCGCCTCTGGGGCCGAAAAAGGGGCGCAGGATGGACGCCATGTTTCCTTCGGGTTCCAGGCAGCCCAGACAGGTGGAGATGGTGGCCGGCTGTCCTTTCCGGAACTGGAAGTATGCCATGGGCAGGCCGACGACGATGTAGGTGGCCCATGCATGGAATCCCCAGTGGAAAAAGAAGATGTTGAAGGCCAGCCGTCCCGATGCGGCCGTGCCGCCCTGGCCTGTCGGGGGATCCATGAAGTGATACATGGGTTCGGCAACCCCCCAGAAGACCAGGCCGATGCCCATGCCGGCGGAAAAGAGCATGGCAAACCAGCTCAGAAAGCTGAACTCCGGCTTTTCATCGTCCGCGCCGAGGCGGATTTTTCCCAGCGGAGATAGGGCAATGGCCAGGCAGATCGCTACAAAGGCGCTGCAGGAGATGAGGTAGAGCCAGATCCAGGAACTGGTCAGGTAGGCAAATGCGCCGTTGCTGATCTTTCCCAGAAGCTCCGGTGAAAAACCGCCGAGGATGAGAAAGGGGAGTGCCACAGCGGTGGCGCCGTAAAAGACTTTCTTGTCGAGCTGGTCGCCCAGCAACCGGTTGATCAGTGATTGTCGTCGGCTCATGGTGTTCTCCTTCGTTGGCCCGTCCTCACTCTCGTGGCGGACAGGAAAAAATAGGTCATGATAGGGGTTGGTTTACGCGACTTTCGCAGTGTATTTTGCTTTGCGTTTGTAGACGAACCGGGAAAGGTCCGACTCGATGGCCGGGTCAATATCCGGCTTTTCATAGGTTGCCAGCCGCCGGTTCACCGCTTCCGCAGCTTTCCGGTCCCGGTGATCCTCCGGTCTGCCATTCGGCCCAGGGCTGACGGACCATCAGGCCATCCGCCGGTTCCGTGCTGCGACACTGGTCCAGCGGAATGATCCCCGGCGGCGGTTCAAAACTTCCCCCGGTGCCTGCGGTTCTGATCTGACCGAGGGCCGCATCCAGATCGTCGGCGGGCGGTGAAATCAGCCGTTTCACCTGCCGGCAGAGGGTTTCGTCCAGAATGAATTTCTCATAGCTGACCGCCGCCAGCGCGCTGAGTACACCGCAGCTCTGCAGCACAAGATGGACGCCGTTTCCGGCTGCGGTGAGCATTCCCAGAGCCGATTCCACCCCGGCCTGCAGATCGGTCCGGTGGGCGTCGGTGAGGCTGCCGCCGCACCGGGCGGGAAGACCGTAAAACCTGGCCATCTGGGCGGTCCGGGCGGCGTGGGTCCAGGAGAGTGTATCGCCGAGGGAGAGTCCCGGTCCGGCGGCCAGATTGCCGCCGTAGACGATGGGCGTACCGGGGCGGATCATCTGGGCCAGTGCCAGACCCGCCAGGATTTCGGCATTCTGGAGGGCCAGCGCGCCCAGAGGGGATGCCGGACCGGTGACGCCGGAGACGATAAACGGCGAAATCACACCGGCCTGTCCCCACCGGACCAGTTCCATCAGCGCACCGGTCATTGCGTCGCCATACCGGAGCGGTGACAGCGGGTTGATCAGGGTCAGGGTCACCGGATAATCGATCAGGGCCGCCGCGCCGCCCCAGATCCGCCTGGCCATCTCCAGGCAGTCGGCCATTCCCCGGGCGGAAACGGGGCTGCCCATGAAGGGCCGGTCGCAGAGGATCATCCCCGAGAAGATCATGTCGAGATGAGCGGTTTCCGGAGCCACGTCGCCGGGTTCGACCATCATGAAGCCGAGAATGTCCACCACCGGTGAGGTCTGCACCAGTTTGCAGAAGTGGTCGTAATCGGACATGGTTCCGGGACGGCGGTGATCTCCGTTGATGATGAACCGCGCACCGTATCCGGGGGCGAACGCAGGACAGCCTCCGCCGATTTCGATGCTTCTCTCCGGGTTTCGTGCATGGAGGGTGAAGCGTTCCGGCGCGGTTTTCAGGGCCGTTCCAATCTCCCTTTCGGTCAGAAAGACAGTCCTGCCGTCCACCCGGACACCGTGCTTTTGAAAGGTGTCCAGGGCTTCGGGTGTTTCGAAGGCGACGCCGACGGTTCCGAGCAGGTCCACGGTGACATCATGGATCCGGGTCATCTGGGATTCGGTCAGTTGCAGTCGTCTCATCACTGGCTCTTTATACCGCTTCGGTGACAGGTTCGATCTGCGCTGCCGGAATGACGGACGAAGGAGACTTCCGGGGCCGGATCATGTCCAGTGAACCGATGAGTGCGCCGGCGACGATCAGAATCATGGCGGCGGCGGTGGTCCATTTGAAGGGATAGCCGCCCAGCACCACCAGCACCAGGGTCGAGGTAAGAGGGGTCAGATAGGCCAGCGAACCGATGATCCGGGGATCTCCTTTTTTCATGGCCGCATCCCAGGTGAAGAAAGCCGCGCCCAGTGGTCCGCCGCCCAGCAGCAGGAGAAACATCCAGTCCCGACCGGTGGGAATGAACGCCGGTTCGACCGCAACATGCATGATCAGCGAGAGAATACCGGAGATGAGACAGAACGCCCCGACCGCTGCACTGGAAAAGGGCGGTGCTTTTTTCGTGAGCAGGGAATAACAGGCCCAGGTGACCGCCGCGCCGGCGGCGAACAGGTAGCCGGAGAGGTTGGCCATATCCAGATTCAGACGGCCGCCCGTGACGATGAGTCCCGCGCCGGCCAGGCCCGCAATGGCGCCGAAGAGGTGGTAGGCCCGCAGGTTGTATCCGGCCAGAAACACCGGGGAGAGCACCACGATCAGGAGTGGCCAGAGATAGTTGATCAGGCTGGCTTCGATGGCCGGAGCATTCTGCAGCGCAAAGAAGTAAAGGAAGTTGTAGCCGAAAATGCCGCTGACGCCCATGATCAAGGTGCTGCGCGGAACCCGCCAGAGCCGGAACCGGACAGCGCCCATGAGGCCGCCGACGCTCAGGGCGATGCCTGTCAGGAGAAACGGAGGGACATTGCCGAGGCTCGCTCCCAGGTAGGCCAGAAAACTCCATAGCGCGATGGTGGTCAGGGCGAGAATGGTTGCGGTGGATGACATGGTGAAAATTCCCTTCACAGGTTGAATATTTCATGGTTTCAGATGTTTGTGCAAACTTGCGCTCTTTAATTGCATCATGTGTGCCCAAAGGGGATGACATGGAAAGAAAAAAGGTGTTTGGATAATAAGTATCTGTAATTATGATTTTAAAAAATTTTGAATTAAATTCATAAGGTGGGTGGTCGTCGTCAAGTGAAAGCGGATTTTTCAGTTTGTCAATGGAAAAGTGAAAAAGTCGCTTTCACTTCTGACAAAGTGATTTGACAAATGGATGAAATGGTAAATCTTTGGCCTGAGAATAAGTGCGGACAGAGCGACTGTAGCGGCTCAGAATGGACTTGACAGGCGGGTGGCATGTTTATAAGTATATCAGTAAAATACTTCACAGGAAGGTGCAGGAAAGAAAGATCCTCTTTCCGAGGTGGTGGTGAAACCCAAATCCCTCTCATGCCAGTTGTTCGAAACCATCCGGGATCGCATTGTACACGGAGAATATCCGCCGGGAATGACGCTGCCCGAAAAGGATCTCTGCGAGGAGTTCCAGGTCAGCCGGACGCCCCTCCGGGAAGCCTTTCTCCGGCTGCAGGACATGAAACTCCTCTCCGTCATTCCGCGGCTCGGCACCACCGTCCGTCCCATCGATATTCAGGAAATCCGTGACGCGTTTGAGGTCAAGGTACGGCTGGAAGGCTTGACCGGTGAACTGGCCGCTGAGCGGATCAGCCCGGCGCATCTGCAGGAACTGGATGATGTCATCCGGGAGGGGGCGCTGCTGCTCCGGGAAGGGGAAAACGACCGCCACTACCGTCTGATTGAAATTGAAGGACGATTTCATGAAATTGTGCGCCGGGCCGCCCGGAATGCTGTCCTGCGGGAACTGCTCGACAATCTCCATTTCCGGTGCGCCCGCCTGTGGAGTGCTTCCCTCAGCGAGGTGGTTCCCGACCGGGAGATCATCCACCAGATGCGGGAAGTGTATACAGCGCTTCAGGAAAGGAATGCTGAAGCGGCACGGCGGCACATGGAAGAACATGTCCATTACTTCATCGAAAAGATCAAGGAAGGGTTGTTCTGATAACATACAGCGTTCTGGAAGGAGACATTATGAAAAAACTGTTTTTTGCCCGATTCCGCATGGTGACACCGCTGCTGATCGTACTGACGGCGGCGCTTATTTTTTCCCCTGCGGCGTCTGCCGAAGAGAAGGGGGAACAGACGGTAAAGATCGGACTGTCCGCTCCGCTGACCGGCGACTGGGCGGAATACGGCAATGATTTCAAGCGGTCCGTGCAGATGGCCGTCGATGAGGTCAATGCCGAAGGCGGTGTCCGCGGTCACCAGGTGGAACTGGAGATTGCCGACAGCAGAGGTGATCCCAAAGAATCGGTCCTGATCGCGGAAAAGTTCGTGGCGGACCCGGAAATTATCGCCGAAATCGGTGATTTCAGCAGTTCCAGTTCCATGGCGGCCGCCCCTGTCTATGACAAGGCGGACATGGTGCAGATGTCCCCCACCGCCTCCCATATGGAGTTCACCAGCAAGGGAGAAAACATGTTCCGGGTGGTGGCAACCCAGGGCTATGAAGGGCCGTACAACGCCCGATGGGCGGTCAATGACCTCGGTGCCAAGAAGATTGCCACCATCTACATCAACAACGACTGGGGCGTGGATGCCAACAAGTATTTTGTGGAAGAAGCCGAAAAGCTGGGCGCGGAAATCGTGGCCCAGGAGGCCTTCGTTCCCGGCGAGAAAGACTTCACCGCCATTCTGTCAAAGATCAAACGGCTGGAACCGGATATGATCTATCTGCCCGCTTTTTATGCCGATGCCGCGGCCATCCTGAACCAGGCCCGACGGATGCGCTTTACCCCGACGGTGATGGCCAACAGTTCCCTTTTTTCCGAAAAGACCATTGAACTGGGTGGAAAAGCGGTGGAAGGGGTATTGATCCCCGCCAACTATTTCAGCACCGATCCGCGAC
>JBEPXL010000138.1:0-8053 GCA_041641935.1 Desulfobacteraceae bacterium
GGAGATCGAGGTGACGCCCTTTATCGATTTTGAAACCCTCGAAGAAGTGCTGGTGATCCTGGACGGACCGACCTATCCGCTGACGGACGAGCAATGAACTACCTTTTCCATGCGGGGCTCAGCCTTCTGTTTCTGATGTTTCAGACGGTTCTGCTTCCATTGTTTTTGCCTTCCATCCGGTTTTATGATATCTTTATTCCTTACGTCCTCTACCTGAGTATTTTCCGCCCCTTTTTTGAAGGCGTCTTTGTCATTCTCGTGACAGGACTGATTGTGGACAGCCTTTCCGGCGCTCCGTTCGGGCTGTATGGCACGACCTATCTCTGGCTGTTCATGATCGTCAAGTGGGGCGCCAATTTTTTTCATGCCGGAAATCATCTTCTTCTGCTGCTGACGGTCGTCACCGGCGTGGCGATGGAAAACCTCATCTTCTGGGGAATGGTGGCGCTGCAGGGGAGGGGGGAACTGCCTGCCGCGGCAATCCGGATTGCCCTGGCGCAGATCGTCTGGGCCGCACTGACCGGAACGCTGGTGATGATCGGGATCCGCTGGCTGCAGCGACAGTGGACGTACCTGGCCGAGTTGTTTTCATCCCGACCGGAATCCTGATCTTTCCCCGGCTGTTAGGAGATATAAAAAATGAATACATATTTGCAGTCATTTGACACCGACTGGTTCAAAGGACGGCTGACCGTTACCATGTTTCTTGTCATTGCCGTCTTTCTGGTTCTGATACTCCGTGTATTTTATCTGCAGATCATAGAGGGGGAAAAATACAGACAGCTCTCCCAGAATAACTGCATCCGTCTGCAGGCCATCAATGCACCCCGCGGCGTCATCTACGACCGGAACGGGATGCTGCTGGTGGATAACCGGCCTTCCTTCAACCTGAGCATTGTGCTGAAGGATGCCCGTCCGGTTGAGGAGACGGTACGGAAACTGGCGGCCTATACCGGGATCCCCGAAGAAGGGTTTCTGGAGACGATTGCGCAGGAAAAAGCGACGACACCGTCCTACAAGCCGATCCTGCTGCAACAGGATATCGGCCGGGATATTCTGGCTTCGGTGGAGGTTCATCAGTTCGACCTGCCGGGTGTCGTGGTCGATTCCCAGCCCCGGCGCCATTACATGCACGGCAATGCGGCCCATGTCATCGGGTATCTGGGGGAAATCAGCCCTGCGGAACTGAAGAGCGGCCAGTATCCGGATGCCCGGGGCGGCGAATTCGTGGGGAAATTCGGTGTTGAAAAGACGGCGGAAAGCGTTCTCCGGGGGAAGGACGGCGGGCGGCAGGTGGAGGTCAATGCCAAAGGCCAGGTCATCCAGATCCTCAAGACGGTGGCGGCGACGCCCGGGCACAATATCCACCTGACCATCGACCATGACCTTCAGAAAACGACCGAGGAACTGCTGAAGGACAAGGTCGGCGCGGCGGTGGCACTTTCCGTTGATACCGGAGAGATTCTTGCCCTTGCCAGCAGCCCCGCCTTTGACCAGAATGTCTTTGTCAACGGTTTGTCCCAGGATATTTGGGACGGGTTGATCAGCAATCCCTTCCGCCCGATGGAAAACAAGGTGATCCAGGGTGAGTATCCCCCCGCATCGACCTATAAAATCGTCACCGCCCTTGCCGGACTGCAGGAAGGGGTGATTGATGAAAACACAACCTTTTTCTGTCCCGGCTATTATCGGTTTGGCGACCGGACCTTTCGTTGCTGGCGGCGGGGCGGACATGGAACGGTCAAGGTGGTGGAGGCGCTGGCTGTTTCCTGCGATGTCTATTTCTATCAGGTCGGCCAGCGGCTGGGGGTGGACCGGCTCGCTGAATATGCCAGAGCGTGCGGCCTCGGCGCACCGACCAGCGTGCAGATGGGGCATGAATCCGGGGGATTGATTCCGACCTCGGAGTGGAAGCGCCGGCGGTTCAAGGTTCCCTGGCAGAAGGGCGAAACCCTTTCCATTGCCATCGGACAGGGATACAATCTGGTGACACCGCTGCAGATGGCGGTTCTTGTATCGGCAGTCGCCAATGGCGGAACACTTTATCAGCCCATGATTCTGAAATCAATTGCGGAGGCCGGAAGCGACACCATCCATGAAACTGACCCGGTTCCCGTGGGGCAGTTGCCGGTGAGTCCGGAAAACCTGGAACTGGTCCGGAAAGGATTGTGGGAGGTGGTGAACGGAAAGCGGGGAACAGCACGCCTGGCACGGGTGGAAGGAATCGAGATCCTGGGCAAGACGGGGACGGCGCAGATTGTCAGCCGGAAGAAAAATGATCAGGCCTGGGAAAAGAAACTGGCCGATCATCACAAGCCCCATGCCTGGTTCGTGGCATACGGAAAAAGGGAGAACATCGGTATCGGTGTTGCGGTCATTGTGGAACACGGAGAACATGGTTCCCGTACGGCTGCCCCCATTGCCCGGGATATTATCAAGGCGTATCTGATGGAGAAGGACGAACATGAAGCGGTTGCAGTGCAACAGTAAACGGCTCCGGAAGAGAGGCCGGCGGTGATGGACCGGCGTCTGATCAAGAATTTCGACTGGGGGCTTCTGGTGCTGACCCTGCTGCTGGCGGGGGTCGGGCTGGTAACCCTGCACAGTGCCGTTGCAACCGATCCCTCTCCTCTGCAGCGGATGCTCTATGTGAAACAGTTAATCTGGTACGCTGTCGGCCTGGGGGCTGTCTTCATCGTGCTTCTGATCGACTATAAAACGATGGAGCGCTGGGCCTATGCCATTTACGGGGGGGCGATCGGCCTTCTGGTCTGTGTGCTGCTGTTTGGAAAGTTTGTGGGCGGTTCCCGGCGGTGGCTGGAACTGGGCCCGGTATCGCTGCAGCCCTCCGAGGTTGCCAAGATTGCGGTCATTGTTCTGCTGGCGCGCTATTACAGCCGGGTGGTCAAGGCGGAAGGACTGACCCTGCGGGAGCTTTTTCTTCCCTTCCTGTATGTGGTCATTCCGTTTCTGCTGATCGTTCAGCAGCCGGACCTCGGTACGGGCATGGTCGTTTTTCTGATTTCCGCTTCCATGACCCTGTTTGTGCGGATTGAAAAGCGGACATTTCTCTGCCTGCTCCTCGTGGCGGTGATGGTTGCGGTGCCGGGGTGGACGCTTCTGAAGGATTACCAGCGGCAGCGGATTCTTACCTTCCTGAATCCGGACCGCGATCCACTGGGAGCCGGATATCACATTATTCAATCCAAAATCGCCATCGGTTCGGGTCAGATCAGCGGCAAGGGAATGATGCAGGGAACCCAGAACACCCTTTCATTTCTACCGGAGCAGCATACCGATTTTATATTTTCTGTTCTGGCGGAGGAGTGGGGATTTGCAGGGGCACTGGTTCTCCTTCTTCTGTTCATGGCCTTGATCATCTGGGGATTGAACATTGCCTACCGGTGCAAGGATATTTTCGGGAAAGTCCTTTCCGTCGGGGTAACGGCGATGGTTTTCTGGCAGACTGTGATCAATCTCGGTATGGTAATGGGGCTGATGCCGGTGGTCGGCGTGCCCCTGCCGCTGATCAGCTACGGGGGTACATCAATTCTTACGATAATGATCTGTATCGGGATTCTGCTGAACGTCAGTATGCGACGCTTTGCGATAGATTGATTTCATCAGGAGGATGTCTGAAGAAATAATTTTACCAAAAACCCTTTGACAAACTCGTCGGGCTGATGTTACAAAGCCGACAATTTTGGGTTGGTTATGTAGATATGTTTCTATTAACAGAGATTTGGGAATGGGGGAGTTATAGATGATTAAAATCGACGGATCGCTGTTCATTCAAATTGTGAATTTTCTATTTCTGATCTGGGTTCTCAATGTCGTGCTGTATCGGCCAATCCGGAATGTCCTTGCCAAGCGTGAGGAAAAAGTGACGGGCCTGGAAACGGACATCAGTTCTTTTTCCACCGGTGCTACAGAGAAGGATGAAGCATACCGGACAGGTATCAAGGACGCCAGGATAAAGGGCGTTCAGGAAAAAGAGAAGCAGGTGCAGGCCGCTGAAGAAGAAGAAAAAGAGATTATCAATAAGATTAATCAGCAGGCGCAGGCCAATCTTGCCGCGGTTCGGGAAAAAGTAAAAAAAGAAGCGGACGATGTCCGCAGCAGCCTTCTGCAGGAAGTGGATACATTTGCCACACAAATCAGCGAAAAAATCTTAGGGAGGAGAGTCTGATGAAGAATGCTGAAATCTGCACAATGCGTCGTCTGATGACGGGACGGACGGCGCTGGCTCTTGCGCTGACTGTGCTGCTCTGTCTCGGGTTCGGCGGTGCCGTGATGGCCGCGCAGGATACCGGTCATGCAGAACATGCTGCCGGTCAAGCAGAAAATGAACATGAAGCCCTTCATGAAGCGGAATCTGCGGCTGCGCACGGTGAGGAACATAGCGCCGGGGAAGACCATGGAGAAGGTCACGGCGGCGGAAAAGGATGGGTTGCGACCGATACCTACCGTGTCATGAATTTTGCCGTTCTGGCCATCGGATTGTTTTTTCTGCTGCGGAAGCCCGCTTCCCAGGCACTGAATGCCCGCATCGAAGGAATCAGAGACGAGCTGAACGACCTGGAGGCACGGAAAGAGAAAGCCGAAAAGGAACTGGCGGAGTACAATCAGAAGCTTTCCCTGCTGGACCAGGAGGCGGAAAAGATTGTTGCGGAATATGAACGCCAGGGAGAGCAGGCCCGGGAGCGGATTCTCGAGGAAGCCCGCAGTACCGCCCAGCGGCTTGAAGAGCAGGCCCAGCGGAATATCGAAAATGAGTTCCAGCGGGTCAGACGTCAGGTACAGGGGGAGGTCATCGAGAAGGCACTGGCAAAGGCAGAAGAGATGTTGAAGACCAACATCTCCGGTGATGACCAGAGCAGACTGGTGGACGAATACTTGGAGAAGGTGGTGGCATAGTGAAAAATTTGGCTGTAGCAAGGCGGTATGCCAAGGCACTTCTGTTGATCGGAAAAGATGACGGGCAGACAGACCTTTACCGGGAGGAACTGGACCGCTTCACGACGCTTGTCGCGGAAAATGCGGCGCTTGAACAGGCGATCATCAATCCTCTGTATGATGCTGCCGGCCGCAAAAAGGTGTTGCAATCTGTTGTGGAGAGACTTGACCTCTCGGAACTGATGAAGTCATTTCTCCTTTTGCTTTTTGAAAAAGGGCGGATCGGATTTATCGACAGCATCAATCACTTTTACAAAGAGTTGGCAGACAACGTGAGAGGCGTTGCCAGTGCCGAATTGATTTCGGCAACAGATCTCCCCGATGAGACCATCAACAAGATCCGCACTGCTCTTTCCAAGCGGACCGGTAAGGACGTGAAGCTCGAAGTGAAGCAAGACCCTTCCCTGATCGGGGGAATCGTAACGAAAATTGGGGACCTTGTTTTGGACGGCAGTGTCAAAACACAGTTGCAAAATATGAGAGAATCTTTAACAAGGGGTGAGAGTGTCTAATGGAACTGAGAGCTGAAGAAATCAGTCAGATTATCAAAGAGCAGATTACGGACTACGAGAAGAAGGTTGAACTGAGTGAGACCGGTGTCGTGCTGTCAGTAGGTGACGGAATTGCCCGTATTTACGGCCTGGAAAAGGCGATGGCACTTGAGCTGGTCGAATTTCCGGGAGGAGTTCTCGGGCTTGTTCTCAACCTTGAAGAGGACAATGTCGGTGTCGCCGTCATGGGTGAGGACATCCACATTAAAGAGGGCGACATTGTCAAACGGACCGGTCGTATCGCCGAGGTTCCGGTTGGTGAAGCGGTACTGGGCCGTGTTGTAACAGGCGTGGGAGAGCCGGTTGACGGCAAGGGGCCCATCAATGCCGAGGAAACCCGGCGTGTGGAAATGGTTGCCCCGGGTGTTATCGCCCGTAAGAGTGTGCATGAACCCTGCTACACCGGTCTCAAGGCGGTGGATGCCATGACGCCTGTGGGCCGCGGTCAGCGGGAACTGATCATCGGCGACCGCCAGATCGGAAAGACGGCCGTTGCCATCGACGCCATTCTGGCCCAGAAGAATACGGATGTCTACTGCATTTATGTGGCCTGCGGGCAGAAGAAATCCACAGTGGCCCAGGTGGTGGCGGTCCTCGAACAGCACGGGGCCATGGAATATACCACGGTTGTTTCCGCCTGTGCCAGTGATCCAGCGACACTGCAGTACCTGGCGCCCTATGCCGGGTGTGCGATGGGAGAATATTTCCGTGACAACGGCAAGCATGCCCTGATCGTATACGATGACCTTTCAAAACAGGCTGTCGCCTATCGTCAGGTTTCCCTGCTTCTGAGACGGCCTCCGGGACGTGAAGCCTTTCCCGGCGACATCTTCTACAACCATTCCCGTCTTCTGGAACGCTCTTCCAAACTCAATGATGAACTGGGCGCCGGTTCCCTGACAGCGCTTCCCATCATCGAAACCCAGGCCGGTGACGTATCCGCCTACATTCCCACCAACGTGATCTCCATTACCGACGGTCAGATCTATCTGGAACCCAGCCTGTTCTTCGCCGGTGTTCGTCCTGCCATCAACGTCGGCCTTTCCGTATCCCGGGTCGGCGGCGCTGCTCAGGAGAAGGCTATGAAGCAGGTGGCCGGTACACTGCGGCTTGACCTTGCCCAGTATCGTGAACTGGAAGCATTCGCCGCTTTCGGCAGTGACCTCGATGCCTCTACCCAGCGGCAGCTGACACGTGGCGCCCGGCTGGTGGAGATCCTGAAGCAGCCGCAGTACAGTCCGCTGCCACTGGAAAAACAGGTGGCGATCCTTTATGCCGGTACCCGTGGCTTCCTTGACAAGTATCCTGTCAGCGCACTGACAAAGTATGAACAGGGACTCTACAAGTTTATCGAAGATCGCTACCCCCAGCTGTTCACGGATATTGCCGAAAAGAAAGCGATTGATGACAGTATCGATAATCAGCTGAAAAAAGTCTTGGGCGAATATGACGAGGAGTTCAAGGATACCATCAAGTAAAGAGGACTGAGCTATATGGCGACACTCAAGGATGTCAAAAACAAGATCGCAGGTGTAAAAAAGACCAAGCAGATCACAAAGGCCATGAACATGGTGGCTGCTTCGAAGTTGCGCGGTGCTCAGACCAGTATGGAGGCGTTTCGTCCATATGCTGCAAAGTTCTCTGAAGTGTTGGGAAGTCTGGCAGGAAAAACGGGCGGAGACGAAATCAATCCGCTTCTGATTCCGCGCGATGAGGTCAAACGGATCAACATCGTTCTCTGCACATCCGACCGCGGGCTCTGCGGCGGCTTCAATATCAATCTGACCGACAAGGCCAAAAGCGTTGCGGAAGAGAAAGTCGAAGCAGGAATGGATGTCTCTTTTACCCATTTCGGTAAAAATGGACGGAACTGGGCCCGGAAAAGAGGCTATCAGCGGGATGATGAATATATCGGTGTGGTCGGCGGAAAATTCGACTTCAGCATTGCCGTCAATGGTGCGCGGAAGCTGGTTCAGAGATTTCTGGATGGAACCTATGATGAGGTCTATATCGTCTACTCCGAATTCGTCAGTGCGGCACGTCAGGTTCCGGTGGTGAAGCAGCTGCTTCCGATTCCGCCGATAGAGATGGTTGAGGCGGAAGAACCGGAAGCGACCGCAGGCGACCAGGAAGCCTATCAGGCGGAGCATATCAGTGAGCCTTCGCCTGCGGAACTCCTCGGTGAAATGCTGCCGAGAAACATTTCGACCCAGCTCTACAGCGCCCTCCTGGAAACATCTACCAGCGAGCACGCGGCACGAATGGCCGCCATGAACAATGCGACCAAGGCCTGTAACGATATGCTGGAACGGTTAACCCTGACGTATAACAAGGCGCGCCAGGCGGCGATTACGGCGGAACTGATGGATATTGTCGGCGGTGCTGAGGCCCTGAAGGGGTAGGACATACAACGGTTTTTTTTACGGAGGTCAAGTAAATGGCAGAAAATATAGGAAAGATAACGCAGGTTATGGGACCTGTTGTTGACATTGAATTCGAGCAGGGAAAGCTTCCGGAAATCTTGTCGGCGCTTCTGATTTCCAACC
>JBEPXL010000139.1:0-8017 GCA_041641935.1 Desulfobacteraceae bacterium
ATCTGTCCGATGACGGCGATGGAAAGGGTATCGAGGACATCGAAGAAATACCGCCGGTACTCCTGCGCGACCACCTGCCAGACAGAGGCGGGGCCGGGGATGACATAGTCGGAAAGCTGCAGGCTGAATTTGATCAGAAAAAGAAAGGAAAGGCCGAGAAGATAAATGATGAAAAACTGGTAAATCCGCCTAGGCAGCATTCATAATCTCCAGCATGGTCCGGTCCAGTTTCTGCTGATCCACCTCCTGTCCGGCGCTCAGATCCTGTCCCTTGACCATTACCGTCTGGGGCTGTTTGTGTGCCCCCCGGAAAACCAGAATTTCCCTGCAGTAGGTTGCGACTTCCACTACATTGTGGGAAATGTAGAGAAACAGGGTGTCCGGGAATTCTTCCTTGATTTTGAGGAGGATATCCTCACGGGTCAGTTCATCGACATTGGCGAGACTTTCATCCAGAATCAGAAGCGGGAAGCCCTGCAGCAGATACCGGAGAAGATTGACCCGGTTTTTCTGCCCGAGGGAGAGCTGGGAAAACCGCTGGTCCATCACCTTGCCGATACCGAAGGCATCGATGAGGATGTCTTTCCGTTCCGTCCGGAAAGACGGGGTTACGCGGGTGAGATGTTTGCCGACACTCGACCAGCCGGGAAGCCGTTCCGTATTGTAGGTGTAGGCGATCCGGTCGATGCCTTCGGTGATGACTTCGCCGGAATAGCCCCCAATATCGCCGGAAAGAATGCGGGCAAAAGAGGTTTTGCCGACCCCGGACGGACCGAACAGGGCGTTGAAACCCGGCCCGGTCATCTCGAAGGAGAGATTCCGGAAGACGTATTTTTCGATCTGCGGGTACCGGTAGCTCAGGTTGCGGAATTGGAGGCGCATGATACCGTTGTGTGACTGTTATAAATCGAGATGCTCCAGAAAATAGGGAAGCTGCTTCCGCCACCAGTCCCATTCGTGGTGGACATCCTCTCCCCAGAAATCGGCCCAGCAGGGGACGTTTTTGGACCAGAGAATATCCTTCAGCGCCCGGGTTTCCCCGATACAGTCATACTGGTCGCATTTTTCCCAGTCTCCCTGTCCCACGCAGAGGATGATCTTGCTCTTGCGGTACTGTTCCAGGTAGTTGGAATCATTCAGGCCGGGCAGGTACAGCAGGGGAAAATAATGATACAGAACCTCATCCATATAATCCCCCAGGAGATGATAGGGGCCGTACAGACCGCTCAGGGCGATGACGGTATCGATGGAGCGCGGATGCCGGAAGAAGAAATTGGCTGCGTGATATGCACCCATGCTGCACCCGGTGGTGATGACCGGACTGAACCACCGGGTATGATTCTGGCAGAACGGAATCACCTCCCGCAGTATGTACTGTTCATATGCTTCGTGCCGGGCGGCGCGTTCCCGGGGGGGAATCTCCTGATTAAGCCAGGACTGATGATCATAACTGTCCACTGCCAGCATCCGGATTTCGCCACTGTCGATAAAGGATGCACAGGCGTCGATCATGCCGCGGTCTTCAAAGTCATGAAACCGCCCCCCGCTGCTCGGAAATACCAGAACCGGTTTTCCGCCATGACCGTACAGCTTCAGTTCCATCTCCCGGCCCAGTGCGTGACTGTACCACTTGTAGTATTCGACATTCATAAGGTTTCCAGACCTCCGTTCAACCCGTCTCCTGAATGAAGCGGGCCAGTGCTTCGAGTTCTTCAACACTCTCGCTGTTGGCAAGATAGGCATAGTTGCCGATGGCCTGGCTGAAGATCGACTCGATGGGACCATGATGGACAATAAGATAGCCGTATTTTTTCATAATATCCAGATGGGAATGGAGGTAGGCCTTGTTGAGTTTCCGGCCCACATATCCGCAGTGGTAGGGGCGGGAGTAACTGGCACTGAACTGATTGAAGAGAAGAACACTGGCCCACTGCTCGTAAATATCCAGATTGTTGGCATAGTTGAACATATCCGTGGTGAGACCGCCGGGAGGCCTGGCGTTCATTTCCAGACCGACATACCGGTTGTCGTCGGTATGGAAGAATTCAATGTGGAAAAACCGTTCCTGGATTCCGAAGGCGCGAACCGACTGCGTCCCCGCCTGTTCCAGTTCTTCCGGAATATGCCGCAGGGAATAGTAGAACAGATCCCGGTCTTCATTGACCGTCTCCATGATTCCCTGACTGAAGATATGGGCGGTCTGGAATACGATATTCCCGTCCCGGTCCGTCAGGCCGTCAAACGAATAGAGCTGCCCCCGGATATATTCTTCCATGATGTACGGGGTATGCGGCATTTCGGAAATAAAGGCCGACAGGTCTGCATTATTCTCGATCAGGACAGTGTGAGCCGCACCGACGCCCCGGTTCGGTTTGAGCACCACCGGATATCCGACCTCTTCCGTCAGTTTCAGGGCACTCTCCAGGTTTTTGACCACCTTGCCCCGGGCCACCGGTACACCGGCCTTCTGGAACAGTTTTTTCATCTCCGACTTGCGGGTCATCCGGGCCACCTGGTGCGATTTGGTTCCCTGTACATTGAAATCGGTCCGCAGGCGGGCCTCCGTCTCGATCCAGTATTCATTGAGGGATTCAATCCGGTCGATATGCCCGTAAATATGGGTAAAATAGCCGCAGGCCCGGAGGATCTGATCATAGTCCTCCATATTGTCCACGCGGTAGTATTCGGTCAGCGTATCCCGGACTTCCTGCCGTAACTCGTCATAGGGCGCCTCGGCAATTCCGAGGACACTGGCGCCCATCCGGCGAAGCTGTAAACAGAATGGATGATAATTGGGGGGAAAATGAGGTGATAAGAAGACAATATTCATGGACCTTCCTTTGGTTCAGTTGCAGTCAGCAAATTTGAGATAAGTATAACGCATCTGGTGGATTAATCAACCTTACCCTTCCATGTCATTTCCGCATATTCTCCGGGCTCCCGGCATGCCTGCTTCCGCACAGAGCCCTTGCCGTAAAGGCAGCGCATCCTCCCCGGCGGCGGAAACCGTATCGAACGGCTTTGTGGACATCTTCAGAAAAAGATATACATTTTATGCAGAAATGCATCCAACACCTCTCATGAAAGGAGACAGGTATGGCAGCACACGAACTGGCAGGAAAACCGGCACCCGGAGAACTTCTGATCAATGTACCGCGCCTGATCACAAGCTATTACACCAGCCGGCCGGACCCCGCCGACCCGGTGCAGCAGGTCAGCTTCGGCACGTCGGGCCACCGGGGCTCTTCCGTAAAAAACAGTTTCAACGAGGCCCACATTCTCGCCACCACCCAGGCCATCTGCGACTACCGGAAAGAAAACGGCATCGACGGTCCCCTGTTTCTGGGGATGGATACCCACGCCCTTTCGGAACCGAGCCATGCCACCGCCCTGGAGGTGCTGGCGGCCAACGGCATCAAGGTCATGATCCACAAAGGGTTCGGCTATACGCCCACCCCCGTGATCTCCCATGCCATTCTGATCTACAACAAAGGAAAATCCTCGGCCCTGGCTGATGGCATTGTCATTACCCCGTCCCACAATCCGCCCGGTGACGGCGGTTTCAAATACAACCCTCCCCACGGCGGTCCGGCCGATACCAGCGTCACCGGCTGGATTCAGGAACGGGCCAACGATCTTCTCCGGGAAGAGAACAAAGGGGTAAAACGGACGCTCTATGAAAAAGCCCTCCGGGACGAAAACATCCGGGAGTATGACTTTATTACGCCGTATGTGGGGGATCTCCGGGATGTGCTTGACATGGATGCCATCAAATCCTCCGGCCTCCGGATTGCGGTGGACCCCATGGGTGGGGCGGCGGTCGATTTCTGGGATGTCATTGCCGACATGTACGGCCTGGATCTGACGGTGGTCAATCCGGCTGTGGATTCCACGTTCCGCTTTATGACCCTGGACAAAGACGGCATCATCCGCATGGACTGTTCCTCGCCCTATGCTATGGCCGGTCTGATCAATCTCAAGGACGACTACGACATCGCCTTCGGCAATGACCCGGATGTGGACCGGCACGGCATCGTAACACGGAGTTCCGGTCTGATGAATCCCAACCACTACCTTGCAGTGGCGATCCATTACCTCTGCCGGAACCGGCCGGACTGGAAATCCGATGCGGCCATCGGAAAAACCCTGGTCAGCAGCAGCATGATTGACCGGGTGGCAAAGAGCCTGGACCGCAGGATCGCCGAAGTCCCGGTGGGCTTCAAGTGGTTTGTGGACGGACTCCTGAACGGAGACTATGTCTTCGGCGGCGAAGAGAGCGCCGGGGCCAGCTTCCTCCGCCACGACGGAACCGTCTGGACCACCGACAAGGACGGCATTATTCTCAACCTGCTGGCGGCGGAGATCATCGCCAGAACCGACCGTGATCCCGGCGAACAGTACCGGGATCTGGTGGAACAGTTCGGTGATCCGGTCTATGAACGACTGCAGGCCCCGGCGACGCCGGCCCAGAAAGGGGTTCTGAAAAAGCTGTCTCCCGACATGATCACCGCCGACACCCTCGCCGGAGAGCCGATCCTGGAGAAACTGACCCACGCCCCCGGCAACGGCGCAGCCATCGGCGGCCTCAAGGTCGTCACCGAGAACGGCTGGTTTGCGGCCCGGCCCTCGGGAACGGAAGATATTTATAAAATCTATACCGAAAGTTTCAAGGGACGGGACCACCTGAAGAAGGTACAGGAAGAGGCCCAGTCCATCGTGGACGGGGCGCTCCGGCAGTCCGGCGCGTAAGACAGCCTTGCGGCAGGAGAGAGGATGCTGCTGCAGGGATGATCCGGGGGACGCACAGAGTGGTGTGTCCCCCGGGTATGATGACGGGATTACGCCTTTTTTTCTTTATCCCGCAGTGCCGCCTGGGCCGCTGCCAGCCGGGCGATGGGGACCCGGAAGGGGGAGCAGGAGACATAGGTCAGGCCCATTTTATGGCACAGGTCAATGGAATGGGGATCGCCGCCATGCTCACCGCAGATGCCGCACTCCATGTCCGGACGTACCTTGCGCCCCTTTTCCACGCCGATCTTCATCAGAAGTCCCACACCATCCTCGTCGATGGTGGCAAAGGGATTGTCCGGCAGGATGTTGCTTTCCATGTAATCGACCAGAAACCCGGTCTCGGCGTCATCCCGGGAAATGCCGTAGGTCGTCTGGGTCAGGTCGTTGGTTCCGAAGGAGAAAAATTCCGCATATTCGGCGATCTTGTCGGCGGTGAGGGCGGCCCGCGGCAGTTCGATCATGGTGCCGAACTTGTATTTGATATCGATGCCCTTCTCTTCCATCACCCGCTTTGCCTCCTCCTCCAGCCGTTCGCGCTGCAGTTTCAGTTCATTTGCGTGGGTGGTCAGGGGAATCATCACCTCCGGGAAAACCTGGATCCCTTCTTTGGTGACCTGGCAGGCGGCCTCGAAAATAGCCCGGACCTGCATGGTGGTGATTTCCGGAATCATGATTCCCAGGCGGACCCCCCGGAGCCCCAGCATGGGGTTGGATTCCAGCAGGCTTTCCACCCGGCGGAGCATTCCTTCCTTTTTCCGGTACTGCTCCAGAAGCTCGTCCATCATGCTCAGCGAGTCGGCGTGTTTGAGCCGGATTTTGATATCGCTCAACTCCTGCATCAGGTCCACATGATTGGGGAGAAATTCATGCAGGGGCGGGTCGAGAAGGCGGATAATCACCGGCAGGCCGTCCATGACCCGGAACAGGCCGCTGAAATCCTCCCGCTGAAAGGGGAGAACCGCCCGGAGGGCCTCCCGCCGCTCGATGGGCAGGTCGGTCATGATCATCCGGCGGACAAATGGAAGCCGGTTGGCTTCAAAAAACATGTGCTCTGAACGGCAGAGTCCGATCCCTTCCGCGCCATACTCCCGTGCCCGTTTGGCATCCACCGGATAATCGGCATTGGTCCATACGCCGAGTGTCCGGAACTCGTCGGCCCAGGAAAGAAGCTTGATCAGCCAGGGATCTTTGATGTCCGGTACCATGGTATCGAGTTTTCCCTTGTAGACCTCGCCGGTGGTGCCGTCGATGGATATCCAGTCGCCTTCCTGAATGTCTTCATCTTTTACATAGATCAGACGCTTGCCCATGTCGATTTTGATCGCGGCGACGCCGACCACGGCAGGCTTGCCGAACTGCCGGGCCACCAGTGCCGCATGACTGGTCCGACCGCCCCGGCTGGTGAGAATCCCCTTGGAAGCAAGCATGCCGTGAACATCGTCGGGTTTGGTTTCGGGCCGGACCATGATCACCTCTTTGCCGTCCTTGCTCCAGGCTTCGGCCAGATCCGCATCCAGGGCTACAATACCGCAGGCCGCACCGGGGGATACGTTGAGGCCGGTGCCGAGCAGGTCGCCCTTCTCCTGCGCCTGCTTGATGGTTTCGCGACTGAACTGGGGATGGAGGAAAAAATCGACCTGATCCGGTGTCACCCGGAGGACGGCTTCTTCACGGGAGATCAGCCCTTCATCGGCCATGTCCACGGCGATGCGGACCGATGCCTGGGCCGTCCGTTTCCCGTCACGGGTCTGGAGCATCCAGAGCTTGCTCTTCTCGATGGTGAACTCCACATCCTGCATTTCCCGGTAATGGGATTCCAGCTTCTGGGCCACTTCTTCAAACTCGGCGTATGCCTTGGGCATCTCTTCTTTCAGCTGGGCAATATCCTTGGTCGTCCGGATACCGGCGACCACGTCCTCGCCCTGGGCATTGGCAAGGTAGTCGCCCTCGATCCGTTTTTCCCCGGTGGAGCCGTCCCGGGTCATGGCCACGCCGGTCGCGCTGTCGTTTCCCATGTTGCCGAAGACCATGGTAACGATACTGACGGCGGTTCCCAGATCATGGGCAATCCCGGCAGCGTTCCGGTAATCGACGGCCCGTTTCACATTCCAGCTTTTGAAGACGGCTTCGGTCGCCAGTTTGAGCTGTTCATACGGGTCTTCGGGAAACGTGTAGCCGGTCCGGCGGCGGCAGATGGCCTTGAACTCCTGCACCACGGCCTTCCAGGTATCGGCGCTCAGTTCGGCGTCGTTTTCCACCTTTGCCTGCATTTTGGCGTCTTCGATCACTTCTTCGAAGAACTCGTCTTTCACACCCATGACAACGTTGCCGAACATCTGAACGAGGCGACGGTAGGAGTCGTAGACAAACCGTTCATCACCGGTCAGTTTTACCATTCCTTTTGCCGTTTCATCATTGAGACCGAGGTTGAGAACGGTGTCCATCATGCCGGGCATGGAAAACTTGGCTCCGGAACGGCAGGATACCAGCAGGGGATTACCGGGGTCTCCGAAGGTTTTCCCTGTCTGTTTTTCCACCACCTTCAGGGCTTCCTGCTCCTGTTCCCACAGTCCGGTGGGAAACTGTCCGCCGGAGTTGAGGTACGCGTTGCATGCCTCTGTGGTGACGGTAAACCCCGGTGGAACCGGTACATTGATCCGGGCCATTTCGGCCAGATTCGCTCCCTTGCCGCCGAGAAGACCGCGGACACCCTCCCATGTGCCCCCTGCATACTCCTGTGCCTGGTCCACTTCCTCAAACAGAAACACCCACTTTTTCTTCGCCATGAATAACCTCCACCTCGTTCAGTTGGTCAGTTGCTCTGTGTTATTTTCGTATCTGCATTCGTGGTGCTGAATTTTCCGATATCCCTGAATTCCATTCCCAGATCCAGTGCCGCTTTGGCGCCCATCATCTCCAGCATTGTCAGCGCCGTCTGGTTTCCCTGCGCTTGCTGTCCCATCGAGACGACCGGTACGAGCTGTGCCTTGGACATATACTGGTACTTGGCTGTTTCAACGCTTTTCCACGCTTCCAGTTTCTTTTCGAAGACCAGCTGCGGATCAAGCGCATTTTCGGCCGCCTTGGCCCGGGCCGACGCCATGACTTCCAGTCCGTCGGCCTGTTTTTTCTGAAGCTCCAGAATTTCGGTCTGCTTCAGTTTCTCCTGCCGGGCCACTTCCACCTCCCGCTTGGCATCGATGACGGCAACGGCGGATTCTTTCTG
>JBEPXL010000140.1:0-8013 GCA_041641935.1 Desulfobacteraceae bacterium
TCGTGGTGAATTACTGTTTGTAGATGGTTCAGTTCTGCATTTCCGTGAATTCATTGATAATGAAATAACACCGGAGCGCCTGATGTATTCATATCATTATTCCGATTCTGCAGAAAAACTCATTATTCGTTATGACAATACCGGTCATCACAGAAAACTTGGACTTTTGACCTATCCTCATCACAAGCATGATGGTCATGAAACTAATGTCATAGCATCGGAAGCCCCGGGTCTGCGTAAAGTCCTGGAGGAAATTGAAACGATGGTCGGATTGTGACTCCCTGAACAAAAAGGAATCAATGAAAAAGGTAACGCCCGTTCTCCTGGCAGTGATGATCATCTGGTTCACAGGACTTTCTGTCGCTTCACCCGATCCATATCCCGAAGACCCTGCTACCGACCGCCCCTGGTCCAGCCAGCAGGCCGCCGGGGTCGCGGCGGTGGAACTGGAATTCAATGCCGCACGGGAGCTTGAGGAAAAGGAACTGGAGATTTCCCTTCCCGTTCTGCAGCTTCCGTCCCAGTCGGAATGGGACCGGCTGAGCGATGCTGAAAAAGCCCTCTGGCTCATCAATCAGGAACGGAAGGACCGGGGAATCGCGCCGCTGCATGGCCTGGAACCCAGAGTCATGGCCGTGGCGCAGTCTTATGCCGATTACCTGCTGAAGCAGGAAACCTTCGCCCATGACGCAGGCGGACAGGACCCGCTGGAACGGCTCAATGAACAGCCTGCCATCCGTGACTGCCATGATTTCCTCCGTATCGGTGAAAATCTGGCCGTGGAAGTTTCCCAGGGAAGTCTCATCTCTCTGGTCATCGAAAAGGCAATCTACGGCTGGATGTACAACGACGGCAAATGCTGTGACTGGGCCCACCGGCACACCCTGCTCTGGACGGATTACACGGAAAACAGCGGTCCGCCCGACCGGGAAGGGTTCATGGGGCTGGGCCGGGCCACCGGCGGCCCCTTCGAGGGGCCGTTCAGTGATGAATGGGAATTTGCCGAAATGATCGTGATGAACGTCTTTGATCCCTGCCCGGACTGGAACTATACCCTCGGCCTTGAAGAACTGGTCACCATCCTGATGATCCTCACCGGCCATTTTGTTCATCCGGTCGAGGCCGACGCCGCCGATGCCAACTGGGACGGGCGGGTCGATCTGGCCGATCTTGTCCTCGCACTCCGGCAGATGGCAGACAGGGCGCCCTGATCCGGCTTCCATGCGTATCGCTTTTCAATTCTCCCCTGTTCATTTTTGTCTGTTTTTGATACAGGAAAGCACAAAATTTCGATTACAGTTGAAAAATGAATGGTCAATACGGCGGGAATTCCTTTGCAAGACAGGACACCGCCGGTTTTCTTACGGGAAGGGAAAAAGAGATGAGTGCAGAACACGAGCAGATTGAATTTGATGTGCTGTTCGTCGGCGGCGGACCGGCGAGTCTGGCAGGGGCGATCCGTCTGATGCAGCTGGCGCAGGAAAAGAATACGGAACTTGAAGTGGGCGTGATCGAAAAGGGCGCGGAAATCGGTTCCCACGCCCTGAGCGGTGCAGTACTCAACCCGATCGCCCTGAAAGAGTTGCTGCCCGATTACCGGCAACAGGGCTGCCCCATCGAGGCCGTGGTCCGGGAAGACGAGTTTTACTACCTGACCCCGGACCGCCATTTCAGGCTTCCCGTCACCCCGAAACAGATGCACAACAAGGGGTTTTACATCATCAGCCTGTCACAGTTCACCCGCTGGCTCGGCGGCATTGCCGAAGAAATGGGCATCAACATCTTTCCCGGTTTTGCAGGCAAAGAGGTTCTCTATGATGCAGACGGAAAAACCATTACCGGCGTCCGCACCGATGACAAAGGTATCGGCAAGGATGGAGAACCCAAAGGAAATTTCGAGCCCGGCTACGATATCATGGCGAAGGTGACGGTTTTCGGAGAGGGGGCCCGGGGAAGCCTCTCCGGCGCGGTGGCCGAAAAACTGGGGATATTCTCCGGCCGCATGAATCAGGTTTTTGAAATCGGCATCAAGGAAGTCATTCAACTGCCTGAAGAGAATTACTTCTCCCGCAGCAGGGGAAATGACATCCATGTCATGGGCTATCCCCTCGGGTTTGATACCCCCGGCGGCGGGTTCATCTACGAAATGAAGGGAAACCGGGCCGCCATCGGTTATCTGGTGGGGCTGGGGTATGAAAATCCGTATCTCGATCCCTACGAGGAATTCATCAAGTTCAAGCAGCATCCGTTCATCGCGGAGATCATCAAAGACGGCAAGGTGGTGGAACAGGGTGCGCGGACCGTCTCCACCGGCGGATATTTTACCATGCCCGAACTGGCCGTGGACGGCGCCATGTTCATCGGCGGGGCGGCGGCTATGCAGAACACGCCGGGGCTCAAGGGAATTCATCTGGCCATGAAATCGGGAATGCTGGCGGCCGAAGCGGCCTTCGACGCGGTGGGGAAGGGCACATTTGACGCGGAAACCCTGTCGGAATATCCCCGCCGGTACGAAGAAAGCTGGGCCAGAACGGAAATGTATGAAGGCCGGAATTTTGCCCAGGGGCTGTCAAAGAAGGGACTCCTCAAACTTGTCTATCTCGGTTCCCAGTACGTCACCGAAGGCCGCGGCGTGCGGGATTTCATGCCCACCGAGGCGGACGGCAGAACCCTTCTGCCGGTCGATCAGGTTTCCCCGCCGGCGCCGGTCGATCCGAAGTCGCTGGACGGCAGCCTCTTCGTGGACAAGCTCACCGGCGTCTACCTCTCCAAAACCATGCACCGGGAGGATCAGCCATCTCACCTGATCGTCCATGATACCGACCTGTGTATCCATGTCTGCTATCCGACCTACCAGAGTCCCTGCACCCGGTTCTGTCCGGGAAAGGTCTATGAAATCAGCGAGAATGAGGAGACCGGAAACCGGGAACTGAAACTCAATCCCTCCAACTGCCTCCACTGCAAAACCTGCGATATCAAGGACCCCTACGGAAATATCACCTGGACCTGCCCCGAAGGCGGCGAAGGGCCGGGGTATACCATTGTCTGACCGGTACGGTTGAAACGTTCCGGAAGCACGGCCGGCCTTCGGGCCGGGCGTGCTCAAAACTCCTTGACAGAAGGACAGAATCCTTTTATCTTAAGCGCCTGTCTGCATCATCCATAGAAACAATTCAATCCGGTATATCGTCTCCGGCCTTTTTGGCGGGGATCATGATATTATGCTGTTTTGACAGCGTCCGATGTCCGCGTATGGATGAACTGTTCTGCATTTACCAGCCGTCTTCCGGAAAAGATGGCTTTTTTTGTTTGGGATGCCGTGCCGGCATCCGATGAGGAGATCGCGTCATAATATGAAGAAATGTTTCTGTTCACTGGTCGCCTGCCTGGGCCTGTTTGTCCTGATGCTGGGCCAGTACGGATTTACCCCGAAGGCTGTCCGAACGGTCACCGTGATGACCCATGACAGCTTCAGTATCAGCAAAGAACTGGTCGAGGCATTTGAGACCGAACACAATGCCCATCTCCGCTTTCTCAAGGCCGGTAGTGTGGGGGAAGCCCTGGAACAGGCCATCCGGACCCGGCGCCGTCCGGTGGCCGATGTCTTTTACGGGGTGGACAATACCTTCATGAGCCGTGCCCTCGATGCCGGTATCTTCGCGCCCTACGCTTCTCCCCGGCTGGCCGATGTGCCGGACCGGTTCAGGCTCGATCCCCGGAACCGGCTTCTGCCGGTCGGCTACGGCGATGTCTGCCTCAACTACGACAAACGGTGGTTTTCCCACCGGGGGCTGGCCCCGCCGGGCGGTCTGGAAGACCTGGTCAAGCCCTATTACCGGGATCTGACCGTGGTGGAGAATCCGGCCACTTCTTCACCGGGATTTGCCTTTCTGCTGGCGACCATCGCCCATTTCGGCGAGGATGGCTATATCGATTTCTGGCGGGCCCTCCGCGACAACGGGGTCATGGTGGTCGACGGCTGGAAGCAGGCCTACTGGGGCCATTTCAGCGCCACAACCCGGGGCAGCCGTCCCATTGTGGTGAGTTATGCCAGCAGTCCGGTGGCGGAAGCCTTTTCGGAGGATACATCCACTGGAGTGGTCATCGACGGAGAGGCGGCCTTCCGGCAGGTGGAGTTTGTGGGAATTCTGAAGGGCGCAAGAGATCATGAACTGGCCAGCCGGGTGGTCGATTTTATGCTGAGCCCCCCGTTTCAGGAAGAGATTCCCTTTCAGATGTTTGTCTTTCCGGTCAACCGGTCGGTTGAGATTCCGTCCCCTTTTCTGCAGCATGTCCGGTTTCCCGAACAGCCGGTGATGATGTCCCCGGAAAAGATCGAGGAAGGCCGCCGGGAATGGGTCAGGGAATGGACCAGAGCCGTTATGGAGTAGGCGGAACCGGTTTCCGGCAGGCCAGCACCGGTCCGAGAATTTCCCGGGCCAGACGCTGAAAGGCAGCATCCAGCGGAGTCGCAGCGCCGAAGCAGCGGCGGTAATAGGGATCGGACATTTCTCCCCGCCGGTACTGCCCGCCTTCCCAGGTCTGACGGGCTTTGGCAAGACCCGCTGCTTCCGGCTTGTTCTTCCCTGCCACTTCCTCAGCATAGGTCCATGAGGATGCCGGAAAAAACCGGAGCGGCTTCCGGAGTCCCTGCCAGTAGAAGGCCAGCAGCCGGTTCAGATGTTCTGCCGGATTCGGAACCGGGGGATACTGCCACATGGCGTCCGTACCGGCGATGATGGTCCTGGCCTGATTTCCTTCGATACAGTGATAGGCCAGGTGATAGATCCAGGCCCGGAGTAAATCCTTTGGCTTGACGGCGGCGCACCGGTACCGGATCATTCCCTCCCGGTACAGCCCTTCGATTCGTCCTTTCAGCAGAAAATCCCCCAGCGAAAGCGATACATCGACCGGTTCCGGCAGGGGAGCGGCCAGATACGGCTGGAGGGTTTCCACAAACCGGTCCACCTCCCGGCTGATCCGGTCATACAGATATTTTCCCACGACCCCGTGGGGCAGCTCCCCGGCGGTTTTCCGGACCGGATACAGAAGCGCCGGGTCATGACCGCCGAGCCGCTTTTCCGCCAGATCCTGCCGGAGCCGGTATGCATCCAGCCCTTCCAGCAGGAATGCCTCCTTTTCTTCCAGAGCGCTTTCCGGTTCCTCCAGATAGACGCCCAGCCGCTGGTTCAGCAGGAAACGGACCGGATGATCAAAAAAACGGCAGAGGGTTTTCAGGTCAACCGTTCGCCATTCCTCATCCGGTTCGGAGAGTTGACCGGTGATAAACGGACCCGGCGGTGTATGGCGGGATGCCCCCATGCGCCGGGCGGTTTCGCAGTACTCATCGGAATAGCTGAAGAGCCGGTCGGCATCCCCGGCTTCCGAAGGGTTTCCTTCAGCGATATGGAAATAGGCCGGGTTGAATGCCTGCAGCCGGTGACGGGTCACGACATGGTCGTCCAGAATGTCCTTTCCCGGCAGAACAAAACCCTGCCGGATGGCATCCATCAGTTCACTCACCAGCACGGACGGCGGAATCGGTGTATTGTCCCGGATGCTCTGACCCACATAGGAGATGTAGAACTGTTTCCGGGCAGACAGGAGAGATTCCAGAAAGAGATACCGGTCATCGTTCCGCCGGGACCGGTCGCCGCGTTTCGGATGCCGGGCCATCAGATCAAATCCCACCGGGCGGGACAGCCGGGGATAGGCGTCTGAGTCGAGACCGATCAGGCAGAGCACCTGAAAGGGAATGGACCGCATCGGCAGCATGGCACAGAAGGTGACCCCCCCGGTGATGAATCCGAATCCGTGGGGATCTTCATTGAGACGGCTCACCAGCCAGGAGCGGATCACCGGGATCTCCACAGCGGTTTCAAATCCGGACCGGTTCTGCAGGTCCGCCAGGCTGTTGAGGACATCCCGGATCAGCTGGAACTCCATTTCAATGTCTTCAGAGGGTTGAAAAAAATCCCGCAGCATCCCGTTCAGGGTATCGGTCCATTCCCGCAGCGGGCGGGGACGGGTGAGATCCTGAACCTGTCCGAAGAGCCGGTGCATAAATTCATAGAACTGCCCCATGACGGCGGCTTCGCTGCCTTCGATATCGTCATAGGGAAGAATCTCCCCGAACATCCGTTCGTCTGCGCCGGTCATGGCGTATCCGAGCATCAGCCGGTCCAGCCCCGCTTTCCAGGTATTTTCCCGGATGGCGGGCAGGTCCAGTTCCGCCCGGCTTTTTTCATCCACGCCCCAGCGGATACGGGTTTCCCTCACCCACCGGCTGATCCGGTCGAGATCGTTTTCCGACAGGCCGAACCGGCGGGCGACGGCGGCCGTTTCCAGAACCGCCAGCACCCGGGCCGCACCGAACCGCCCGCCGGTCAGATCGAGAATTCCCAGAAAAGTGTCGATGATCCGGCTTTCGGTGCGGGCCCCCCGGTCGGCGATGCTGAAGGGAATCCGGCGGCTGTCGTCGGAAGGCCGGTCAAAGACGGCCTGGATATAGGGCGCATAGGTTTCGATGTCCGGTGTCATCACCAGAATATCCCGGGGGCGCAGGGCCTTATCGTTTGCAATGAGTGCCAGAAGATGATCGTGCAGCACCTCGATTTCCCGCATGGGACTGTGGCAGGCGTGAATCCGGATGGAATCGTCCGAAGGGTCGATAACGACCGGAGAATTCTCTTCTGATGGACGCTCCCGGCGGTGCAGAATATCTGACTGGAGCCATGACAGAATGGTATTTCCTTCGGGTTCCTCAAAGAGTTCTTCCTCACCGGTCGGCTGGTATTCCTGGATCATGTCGAAGAAGTCCCGCCCCATGAGTCCCATGGAAACCAGAAAACTGTTCCGTTCCCCGAGATAGAGCGCTTCCTCTTCAATGCCCCGTTCCCGGGCTTCCCGCACGATCCGCCGTCGCTCCCGTTCGGACATGAGATCGCCCCAGTACGCCGCGCAGGGATTCATCAGAAAAAAGTTGACCTCCCGATGGCGGGCAACGGCTTCAAAAATACTGATATGAAATTCCGGCAGGGCGGAGATGCCGAAGACGGAAATCCGCTCCGGAATTCCCCGCAGCGCCTCGGGCCGCATGGACAGTTCGACCAGAAAATCCCGGCTCAGCGCCGCCCGGTGGGCCGTATTGACCTCCTGCATCAACCTCCGCCAGAGAGCCGCCTGCCAGCCGTCTTTGCGGGCACCGTTTTCCCAGTCGAAGATCATCCGCGGCCGGAAAATGATGTACTGGTCATACAGATGGGCAATGCGGGATGCCAGCTGGTAGTGCCGCAGTCCCGGTTTGCCGTCCCCCAGATACTGTTTCAGTTCCGCAAATTCCGGCGCATCCAGGCAGTCGGGCAGGAGCCGCAGAATGCGCCAGGTCATGACATTGCGGTCAAAGGGAGAAAGGTCGGGCAGGTCCGGCAGTACCCTGCGGAAGAGATAGTCGTAGACAAAGGAATTGGGAAACGGAAACCGGATATTGGCACAGATGCCGTGCCGCCGGGCCAGTTCCATCGAAAGCCACCGTTCCATTCCCCGGCTCTGGACAATGATCAGCTCCGATGCAAGGGGGGTGGACAGCGGCGTCCGCAGGATTTCCGCCAGCCGGTCGATCAGGCGTTCCAGGCGGTTGCCGGTATACAGATGAAATTGTTTCATGGCCAGGTGATTCATTCTGTTTCTTTCTGTCTCTCCGTCGTGGTATGCTTTCGTGCCGTGCGGACAGCGCTTCCGGAACATCTGCGGCGGTCTCACAGGTCCGGAAAATATACATCAGAGAAGACGAAATGTACAGGTTCCGGACCGGCGAAACGGGTTGCCGGGCAGTCTCAGGAGGAAAATCTATTGATTTACTCTTTGGATTTTATTACACTTCCCGATGATGTAAAAATCCGGAACATGAATCATGACGAACGGGAAAACAGCGGTATGGGCAAGAGGAATCGTAACCGGTTTAACATGTTATGTGATATTGGAGATCTGTCCGCCCTGCTGAGCGGAAGCCAT
>JBEPXL010000141.1:0-2749 GCA_041641935.1 Desulfobacteraceae bacterium
ATCTATAGGGGTGGAGATCAGGAATAGAATTCCTGAATACCGCACGGTTTGTCTGCTGTTGACCGGATGGAAGCAGCAGGCAGATCGTGAAGATTTCCGCAGCAGGAGACGGGCAACGGTAACCGGCATCGGATAATACTGCCTTTGCTTGGATTTATCCGCCTTTCAGCAGGTGTTGCAGTTTTTTGTCGCCGGTTTCATGGGCGATCCGGAACAGTGTTTTCAAAAACGGTTTGTACTCCCGCGCCCGTTCGACCAGTTCAGGAATTTCCGTACCTGTGATGCAGAGCATTTTGAGGGCTTCGTAGCTGATATTTTCATAGCCGTCTTTGTACATGATCTGTTCATAGAGTTCCGACGTGTCATCGGTGATGATGATGCGATCCCCCGCCCATGATCCCGGCAGGGATCGATTCCCGGCTGACGGCTCTTCTTTGTTCTGCAGAAGCAGCAGTCCCACGGCTTTGCCGTGCAGGCCGCCCATGATGTTCCGGAATTTTCCGGATTCGCAGAAATCGTGCGGACTGATGTACTGCTGCCGGGTCAGGTTGATGATGATGAAGTACCGGGACATCAGCACATCCTCTCAGCGCAGTGCAAATTCATGCACGACTTTCCCTCCGAGGGCGGCCAACAGCAGCCCCGCAAGACCAAAAGCGAGGCTGAACCAGACCAGCTTCCGGCGACTGTGCCGGGAAACGAGCCAGGGGACCAGGCACTTTTTCCGGTTCTCTTCGGTGATGGTTCCCCAGGCATACAAAGTCGTGCCGGATGTGAGGATGTACTCCTTTACCCTCAGATTTCGGGTGAATCCCAACACGCCTTTGAGGGGGATATTGTGCTCGGCCAGAAATGCCGGTATGCGATCATCCCGGAACTGCTGCATCGTATTCTGCCGGTCGGACCATTCCGGCTTTCGCTGGTTTACCAGATCGGAAAACACCAGCTGCGGGGGATTGATGATGAGCCTTCCCAGCCTGATGTGAGATGCTTTCGGATGTTTCACCGGTAAGACGGTGAGGCTGCCTGTCCAGTCCCGCAGGGAGCAGCCCTGTTCCGGCTTGAGATCCAGAAGCCTGATCGCGGAACTGCGTTTTCCGCCGCTTTTGATTTCGATGACCTGAATCCGCCATGCAATGCAGGGAGAGCGGCTGAAAGGGGCGGTCAGTCCGGGGGTATCTCCGGCAAAGCCTTCGATATAAACCTGTTCCCCCTGCCTTGTTTCATGGATCTGACGCTGCCGGTGAGAGAGCAGTTTGTGCATGGGATGAAGGCACAGCGTGTACATGATACAGATGCCCAGAAGAAAGAACGCAAACCCGACGAAGATTTCCATACACGGCCCGGAACGGCATTTCAGAGTTGGATTTTATCCGGAAAACCAGGACAGAGGAAAGACTGCTCCATTTTTCCTTCATAGTTGAAAAAGGACATATGCCCCTCTTCACTGCAAATCCAGAATTCTCTGGCGCCTCTGGCGAGATAGAGGTTCTTTTTCATCATCATTTCCGCTGTTGAATTGCCGGGAGACATCACCTTCACGCAGATTTCAGGCGCAACGCGGTAGGGGGTGACAGCGCCATTTTTTTCGAAGAAGGCGGTTGATCCCCAGACCACATCCGCGACTTTTACATTTTTTGAGGTGAGCACACTGCATTCAACGAATACCTCCCCATCCTTCATCAGTTCCCGGAGTTTCAGGAGAATGCGGGACTGCAGCATTCCATGAAGGTTGGAAGCAGGACTCATAACAATATTGCCCCATTCATTCAGTTCGATTTTATAGGGAAGATCCGCCAGTGAGGGATCTTCCATCACCTGTGACCAGTCCATTGCGGATTTCCTTTCTTCTGTAATGGCCGGAGAAGCCGGGCCTGACGGAACTGCCGGGCATGGCTATCCGAGGTAGTCCTTTTTCCAGGTTGCAAGGTCGAACTCGGTCTCTTCTTTGGAACCGGGCCAGTAGAGGTTCAGGATTTCTTCCAGCGAGGTGGTTCCGTTCATTACCTTTTCCAGGCCATCTTCAATCATGGTGCGGAATCCCCGTTCCCGGAACTTCTGGCGCAGTTCAATCTGGGACAGCCCGCCTGTGATTTCCCGGCCGAGTTCGTCATCGATCTCGACCACCTCGAAAATACCGATACGGCCACGATACCCGTACTGATCGCAGGCGTCGCATCCCTGTGCTTCATAGACGGTTTCGGGCGGTGTCATCTGAATGAATTCAAACAGGTTTCTCTCTTCTTCGTCCGGTTCCCGGGGAGTGCGGCAGTGCGTGCAGAGCTTCCGGATCAGGTTCTGGGCGATGAGCAGCCGGAGGGAGCCGCCGATGATGCTGTAGGGAACCGACAGGTAATGCAGCGCCTCCACTGCCGCCGCCGCATCCCGGGAATGGAGGGTCGTGAGCACGAACCGGGCGGCGGCGGCGGCCCGCAGCGCCGTGACCGCCGATTTGGAATCCCGGATTTCAGCGATCATCAGCAGGTCCGGGTCCATGCGAAGCAGTATCCGAAGCCCTTCATACATGGTGAGATCGTGGCGCTCGTCCACCTCAAGCTGGCGGACGTGGGGAATGTCGAACTCCACCGGATCTTCTATGCTGACGGCGATGATGCTGTCCAGATCAAAGGTGGACGCCATGGAATACAGGGAGGTCGATTTGCCCGCGCCGGTGGGTCCGGCGACGATCACGAGCCCCTGGGGACGGCTCAGATTGCGGCGCACGACCTCCATATCCTGATCGGAAAAA
>JBEPXL010000141.1:2759-8008 GCA_041641935.1 Desulfobacteraceae bacterium
ATGTTGGTCATCGCCTCGGGTGGTGTCAGAAGGCGCAGGTGAACCGATTCCATGATATGGGTTCCGATGGGGACGATGGTGACCCGGATATCCTTGGCGATGTCGTCATACGTCCAGGTGAACTGGCTTTCCATGGGCACAAACACCCGGCCGATATCCAGTTCTGCGGTGACCCGGATCTGGATGAGCAGTCTCTTGGCGTCCTCCGGCGGAAGTGTGTCCACGGGCCGGATTCCTCCGTCAACGCGAAGGCGGATCAGCAGCCCGTCCGGAACCGGGTCCAGATGGATGTCCGTGGCCGATTTTTCCAGGGCCGTCTTCATGACAACATCCAGGAGTTCTTCTTTCCTGTCAGAAGAAACCGTTTCTTCCAGCGCCGTTTCGACCGGAACTAAAGCGGTTTCGGCTTGCCCGTTTTCTTCGTGTTCTTCTGCGGGTTCGTTGTTATGAGGGTCTGTCATGATATCCTTTTGAAAAACTTTTCCATCCAACGTATCTGTGCTTATTCTGCAGGGAGCAACCCCCCTGTGGTTGCCCCTGCATATCAACCGGTACCGGCTCTTTTCATATATCCTGATGATCCGCCCGCAGAGATATGCAGCACTGCGTCCCTACGCCTCCCCTTCCAGCCGCTTCTCCTTCTCCGTCCGGCTCAGCAGAAATGCCCCCGCCATAAACAGAATCAGCACACTCAGAATCCCGTACCGCTCCTGCCCGGTAATATGCGTGAATATCCCCACAAAAAACGGCCCGATAATCGCCGAAAATTTCCCCATGATATTGTAAAACCCGAAAAACTCCGACGCCTTGTGCTTGGGAACCGCCTTGCCGAAATAGGACCGGCTCAGCGCCTGAATTCCCCCCTGGGACGAGGCCACCAGAATCGCCATCAGCCAGAAGAGTACATTCTGAAGCGTGCCGTTTTCCAGGGACGGCAGCGTAAACCCCAGAAACACCACCGCCACATAGATCAGCAGCCCCACAAAAATCATCCGCCGCCCCGTCCAGCGGCGGGCCAGTTCCCCGTAGGCGATGGCGCAGGGAAAGGCCAGAATCTGGATCACCAGCAGCACCACCAGCAGCATGTTCTGGCCGATGCCGATGCTCACCGCCAGCGGCGTCGCCATCCGGATGATGGTGTTGACCCCTTCGATGTAGAAAAAATAGGCCCCCAGAAAGACAAAAATATTCCGGTACTTCCTGACATCCCGGAAGGTTTCCGAAAGCCGCTTGAAACTGTCCTTCACCGGTGTGGATGATGGCGGAATGTGGTGTTTCTGTTCAATGTTCTTCAGCAGCGGAATGCCGAACCCGAACCACCAGAGGCCGGTGATGACAAATGAAATCCGCACCGCCGTCGCGGTGGATTCGAACCCGAAAAAGCTGTGTTTCATCACCAGCACCAGACCGATGATAAACGGAATCGTACTCCCGATATATCCCCAGCCGAATCCGGCGGAGGAGATCCGGTCCATCCGCTCTTCGGTGGTCACATCCACCAGAAAGGCGTCATAGAACAGATTCGCCCCGGCAAACCCCACCACTGAAAAGACATAAATGACAATGGCAATCTTCCAGTGCCCACCGCCGACCAGGGAAAGGGACAGCGTCATGATGACCCCCAGGCCGAAAAAAAAGGTAAAGAGCCGCTTTTTCCAGCCCCTGTAGTCGGCCACCGTTCCCATGATCGGGGCCAGCAGCGCCACCATCAGGCTGGCAAGGCTGTTGGCGAAGGCCCAGGAGGTGAGGTAGACCTCCTCGCTGGTGAGGGATTTGTAGTAGAGGGGAAAAAGCGCTGTGGTGATGACGATGGAATAGGCCGAATTGGCCCAGTCATAGAGAATCCAGCTTTTTTCTTCTTTGGTCTTGTTTCCGAACATGGCGCATCTCCACAGCGGGCTTCACCGCCGGATGGATCAGGAGGAACAGGCAGGACAGTCGCCCCCGGCGGTTTCAAAGGCTTCGGCAGTGAGAAAACCCTCGATATACTGGTCCTTTTCGGTCCAGAGGGTGTGGAGCCAGTCCTGAAACTGTTTCCGGAATTCCATGTCATTGACATAGTCACCGATCAGTTCCGTCCCGACGGCAATCGAATCGACCCGGACCCGGACCTCCTCGACCTTCCCGCTCAGAAATTCCCAGAATGTTTTTTTCTTCTGGGGATAGATGATGGTGACATTCAGAATCCGGTGAACCTGCTCTCCCATCGCCGACAGCACCAGCGCGACGCCGCCGGCCCTGGGCCGGAGCAGATGACGGTAGGGCGACTCCTGCCGCATGTGCTTGGCGGGAGTAAAGCGGGTTCCCTCCACAAAATTCATGATGGAGATGGGGGAAAGGCGGAAACTGTCACAGGCCCGCCGGGTCCGTTCAAAATCGGTCCCTTTCAGATGGGGATTTTTTTCAATAAAGGAACGGGAGTACCGTTTCATGAAAGGAAAATCCAGGGCCCACCACGCCTGCCCCAGCACCGGAACCCACATCAGTTCCTTTTTCAGAAAGAACTTCATAAAGGGAATCCGGCGGTTGAAGATCCGCTGCAGAATCAGAATATCGACCCAGGACTGGTGGTTGGACAGAACCAGATACCAGTTGTTCAGCTTCAGATTGACCTGGTCCAGCCCCTCAACGCGGAGGCGGGTACTGGTGAAGAGTCGCTGGTTCAGATTGTTGATGGAGATCCAGGCGGTGGCAAAGGTGTTCAGAATGCGGTTGATGACATCCCGGACCGGGGTGAAGGGGAGAATGAATTTAAAAAGAGCCAGTACAAGAATGAGAACAGTCCAGAATAAGGTATTGATCATATAGCCCAGAAAAGAGACGCTTCCGATGATCCAGTCCGGCATCCATCGAAGCACCTGTTCCCGTCCTCTGTTCAGATTATCCATCACATTTGCCATCAGACTCCTCTTTTCAGATGCTGCGGCCGGAAAGCCGGAAAAGCCGCGCCCCGTTCGGGCGCGGCAGTATATGTCTGCGCTCAGTGCATCACTTTTCTTTCAATGACAGCCGGTTTGCGATTTCCTCGGAGACCCGCCGTACAAACCGTTCAAAATCCTCGCCCGTGAGCGGATTTCCCGGCGCCGGCACCTTTTCCAGGTCATCGGGCCGCATCAGCATGGGCGCGTTTTTGAGGTCCGGGTCGGGACAGACCTCGAATTCCGGCGGAAACCGGTCCTCGAAGTACATCTCCTGAAAACCGGCAAACTTGAGGGCATGGGCCGTGGAATCGACCACCGCCACATCGTTTTCCCCCACGATCCCCTCCTTCTGCGCCCGCACCAGACCCGCCAGGGACTCGCCGCCGTGGGTGCAGGCGATGTGGCCGTTGCGGTTGGCCCGGAGTTCCCAGTCCATGATCTCCTGTTCGGGCACATCCACCACAAAGACCCGCTGTTCCCCGGCCAGTTCATTGTACCGCTCCACCAGATGAACCACACGGGGCATGGATACCGGATTGCCGATCATGGCGGCCTGGGCCACGCTGGGGCGCACCGTCACCGGAACGAACTCCCGCCGGGCCGGGTCGGGTTCCAGGTAGTACCGGTAGACCGGATTGGCGTGTTCGGACTGGACCCCGATCACCCTGGGCAGGGCGTCGATGATGCCGGTCTCGTAGAACTTGAGAAAACCGTTCATGACGGCGGTGATGTTTCCGGCGTTGCCGATGGGTACGATCACCACCTTGTCGGCCATTTCATACTCGAAATCCTGGGCGATCTCATAGGAGTAGGACTCCTGCCCCAGAATCCGCCAGGCGTTCTTGGAGTTGAGCAGGGCCACATTGTAGGTATCGGCCAGCCGCTCCACCACCTTCATGCAGTCATCGAAGACGCCGGGGATTTCAAAGACCGTGGCGCCGCTGCCCAGGGGCTGGGACAGCTGCTGGGGCGTCACCTTTCCGTGGGGCAGCAGGACCGCCGACTTGATGTGGGGCGTCAGGTAGGACCCGTAGAGCGCCGCCGCCGCCGAGGTGTCGCCGGTGGAGGCGCAGACCGCCAGCACGTCCGACACCAGTCCGCTCCGGATCAGAAAGTTGATGTAGCTCAGGGCGCTGGCCATGCCCCGGTCCTTGAAGGAGGCACTGGGATTCTGGCCGTCATTCTTGAAGTAGAACCGGAGCCCCACCTGCTCCTGCAGAATGCCGTTGGCCTCCACGACGGGCGTGTGGCCTTCCCCGAGATAGAGGATGGCGTCCATTGGCAGCACCGGTCCGAGAAATTCGTGGTACCGGTAGATTCCCTTCAGGGCCGGCACCTTGAGCATTTTCCGGTAGTCAAAAATCCGCCGCCAGATATCACCGGAAATGGCCTTGAGCCGGTCGAAGTTCTCGTCGTAGAGCAGCAGCACCTGCCCGCAGCCGGGGCAGGTGTAGAGCAGTTTTTCAATGCCGTATTCGGCACCGCACCCGAGACACCGGTAGATCATCTGCCCTTCGGTCTTGGGAATCAGAAATGGCTGAATCTCTAAGGGGAAATCTTCAAATCTCACTGTTCTGCCTCTCGATCTTCTCCAGCCCGCCCATGTAGGGACGCAGGGCCTCGGGAATCACGACGGAACCGTCCGCCTGCTGAAAGTTCTCCAGAATGGCCGCCAGGGTACGACCCACGGCCAGGCCGGAGCCGTTGAGGGTATGGACCAGTTCGGTTCCTTTCTGCCCTTTGCGCTTGAACCGGAGATCCGCCCGCCGGGCCTGGAAATCCTCGAAATTACTGCAGGATGAAATCTCCCGGTAAACTCCCTTTTCCCCCTGGGACGGCATCCAGACCTCGATATCATAGGTCTTGGCCGCCGAAAACCCGAGATCGCCGGTGCAGAGGGTGACGACCCGGTAGGGCAGACCGAGCCGCCGCAGAATCACTTCGGCGTTGTCGAGCAGGGTTTCCAGTTCGCCATAGGAGTTTTCCGGCAGGGCCAGCTTGACCAGCTCCACCTTGTTGAACTGGTGCTGGCGGATCAGCCCCCGGGTGTCCTTGCCGTAGGAACCGGCCTCGGACCGGAAGCAGGGGGTGAACGCGGTAAAACAGAGGGGCAGTTTCTCCTCTTCGATCACCTCGCCCTGATAGATGTTGGTCACCGGCACTTCGGCGGTGGGAATGAGAAAGTAATCCCATCCTTCCAGCTTGAACAGGTCTTCGGCAAACTTGGGCAGCTGACCGGTTCCGGTCATGGTCTTCCGGTTGACGATAAACGGCGGAAGAACTTCCGTGTAGCCGTGCTCGGTGGTGTGAATATCGAGCATGAAGCTG
>JBEPXL010000142.1:0-7998 GCA_041641935.1 Desulfobacteraceae bacterium
GTCCGCTGTCTTTGCATTTCCCGAGAAATTCCTTCAGACGGGGCATGGGATAGACCGGGTTGATAATCATTTCCGTTTCCAGGGCAAAGGCCCGGACCTTCTCCAGATCCGTTGTCCCGAGAACGGTGGACCATATCTGGATAATATCCACTTCGGGATGATCAATGCCCGTCTTCCGGCTCCGGTCGTGATCCGCTTTTACGGCCGCATAGAATTCCGCCAGAAGCGCCGCCGGTTCTTTTTCAATGCTGTGACGCGCCAGCAGATCCGCCAGGGCCTGTGTGCCCGGATGATCTTCCCGGGCGAGGCTGATATCACCGGCATCGCTTGCAAAGAGGGTTCCGTAGATATCGAACATCAGACACCGGACCGGGTGACGGAGTGATCCGGACGGCGGAATATCCGTCGGGACCGGTTCCAGGGGGCGGATATGCTTTTCCACCAGTTCTTTACCGAACATAATGACACCATGTCAGCAGGCTGAAGGTTTCCAGGGAGAAGAACAGATCGAGAAGCCGCTGCCGGTTGATCTGTTGCTGTACTGGATGTTGCACGATGTTTGCATAAATGTCCATAAGGATATTCCTGTATTCGTCCTGGCTGTACATGGCCAGCACGGTCTTCCGATTCTGTGCGATTCCCGCTTCGGCGTCGGGCATGTGACCGGGCGCCGCCAGAATGGAGAAAAGTTCAAAAATCAGATGATTGCAAAAACACGGAAAAAAAGATACAAGCAGAGCCGGAATGTACGGACCACAGAACGTAACAGGGAGTTATTCCTGAAGATGTATATACCCTTTGAAAAAGTCAACCACATTGGATTTGTTCATCCATGATAAACTGAAAAATATGATGGTATAACAAGAGGTGACATGTCATGAAAAAGCGTTCGCTCCGATTCAAGCTGCTGCTGGGGGGTATCATTCTTGTGCTGTTTCCGCTGCTGACAGCGGGCGGATTCACGGTCCGGAAGGTAAAAGAGGAGCTGCAGGTGAACGCCCGGGAAAAGCTTCTGGATATCGCAACCGTCGTGGCGGAAATGACGGATCGTGTGCTCATGGAAGAGGTGAAACTGGCCCGGGAAATCGCCGCCGGAAACACGACTATGGAGACGGCGACACGGGTAGCCGCAGAAGGTCCGGATACGGATGTCGCCGCCCTTGTCCGGAAACTCCGGAGAGCCCGACAGGAGATCGGGGAAAATTATGAGGCCATCTTTGTAACAGATCTGCAGGGACGGATTTATGCCAGCAGTGATACCGGTGGAAGCTACCGGGGGGTCTCCATCGGTGACCGCAAATATTTTCAGCAGACCATCGCCACCCGGAGCGCCCATGTGGGGACGCCGGTGAGCTCGAAGGTGACAAAAAAACCGGCGGTTCCGGTTTCCGCACCGATTTTTTCCCCGGACGGGGACATGGTGGGGACGGTTCTTCTGGTGCTGAATTCGGAGTTTTTTACGAAGGTGACCAACGAGATCGCCATCGGCAAAACCGGGTACGTCTATATTCTGGATGACGAGGGAACCGCCATTGCCCACAGAGATCCCGCCGTTGTGCGGGACAGGGCCAATGTCAACGAACTGGAGGGGATGGAGGGGATGGCCGCCAGGATCAAACAGAGAGAGCGGGGCATTGAAATGTATACCTTTCGCGGTGCGCCGAAGACATCCGGTTTTGCTCCCATGGAGTCCTCGGGATGGACTGTGATTGCTGTTCAGAACACCCCGGAAATACTGGCGGTATCCGATGATATTCTGTTTTTGATTCTGGCGGTGGCCGGGGTGTTTATCCTGCTGGCCCTGATCGGGGTGTTTATTTTCTCCCACCGGATCAGCCGGCAGATCGGCGATGCCGTCAACCGGATCGGTGACGGCGCGGAGGAGGTGACAACCGCCGCCGGTGAACTCTCGTCCACCTCCCAGTCCCTGGCCGAGGGGGCCTCGGAGCAGGCTTCCTCGCTGGAGGAGACGACCGCTTCCCTGGAGGAGATGTCCAGCATGATCCGGCAGAATGCCGACAATGCCCAGGAAATGCAGAATTCCCGGAATATCGCGCTCAACTCCCTCAAATCGGCGGATGCGTCCATGCATCAGGCTATCGAGGCGATGCAGCTGATCCGGACGAAAGGGGATGAGGTCAGCAAGATTGTCAAGAGCATCGACGAGATCGCCTTTCAGACCAATCTGCTGGCCCTGAACGCGGCGGTCGAAGCGGCACGGGCCGGGGAGGCCGGGGCCGGGTTTGCGGTGGTGGCCGACGAGGTCCGCAATCTTGCCATGCGGGCGGCCGACGCGGCCCGCAATACCCAGGATCTGATTGAATCGACCATTACCGAAATCCGCAACGGTGCGGAGTTGATTGAAAAGACCCAGGGGGAATTCGAGACGACGGTCTCCAATAATCAGAAGGTCGCCGAACTGATTGACGAGATTGCGGCCTCCTGCAAGGAGCAGGCGCTGGGCATCGAGCAGATTAACAAGGCGATGGCGGAGATGGACAAGGTGACCCAGAACAACGCGGCCAATTCGGAGGAAGCGGCTGCGGCGTCGGAGGAGATGAGCGCCCAGGCGGAACAGATGAAGCAGGTGGTCTGGAATCTGCAGCGGCTTGTCACCGGGAGTGCTTCCGGTGACGGGGCGTTTGGCGGGGAGGTGCTGCACAGGAGGCCGATGGAAGCGGCCCCTGAAGAACCGGACTTTGAAGAGAGGCGGTCCGAGCGGAAACCGGCGCGGCATCGGGAAAATGTGGTCCGGCCGGATGAGATTATTCCGTTTGATGATGAGTTCAAGGATTTTTGAGTTGTCGTACTGGCAGGGGATGATGCATTGTTCCGGTTGTCATACGTATCACCATCGTAATCGTACGCAGGGATGGGTACGATTACGGTGGTTTATGTATGACGGGGGGAGTGTTCTTTTGCCTCAAAGAGTGGAAAATATGGCAAATGGGAAGTTGGTGAACACGATATAATTCGTAAAAATGCAGAATCAGGATTAACTTCCCACCACGTAGGACAAGATAAAGCAATGCGGGAATTTGTTTCGGATTATGACAGAGGAACTGCTCCAGCCATGCTTGTTCCAAGAAAAGGGCATATTTCACGTATTGATCCTGATGTACCAGTGTTAGCTCGCAAATCAAAAGGATTTTGCGCCACCCTACGCTTCCTACGCGCCCTACGCCACTTCCGGCAGCCTTACGCATCTCCCACCCGAATAAGGAATTGGGTCTGATTTTATTTTTAGCGGCTAAAGAAAAAAGACTACTCGTAGTGGTAGCGGCAGCTGATCACGGTCACCACATCTTTATCGACCTTATAGACCGGCCGGTGTTCTTTGGTGATACGCCGGGACCAGCAGCCCGATAGCTGAAACTTTAGCCGCTCAGGCTTGCCGATGCCTTCTTCGGGATGGTGACCGATGTCTTTGAGCAGTTCACGGATGCGTTTGACAATGCGCTTGTCCTTGTCCAGGAACCACTCAAAATCCTTCCAGGCCTCTTCGGTGAACTGGATCTTCATAAATCGTCGGCCCGGTAATCGACCAGCTTGCCCTCGGCAGCCTGCTTTAACGAGCGTTCCAGGTGCGCCCGGTTGGCAGGCGTACTCAGCAGATAAGCTGTCTCTTCCATGGCCTGAAAATCCTCAACGGAGACCAGCACGGCCTGCTCCCCGGTTTTGCTTCCGACGATCACCGCTGGTTCCGAATCCTTACAAACCTGGTGAATCAGCGCTTCAAGATTCTTTTTAGCGTCCGTGTAAGTAACAGCTTTCATGGCTATCCCTCCATTAAACGGTGCCTGCACCGACAAGCGCCTTGAACTGGTTTTTTAAGATCAAAAGATCCAGCATCTCCTTGACCAGGGCCTTGTCATGTTCGGACAACCTGTCCAGTGCCTCGAAACGGCGCAACAGATCCCGGTTCTTCAGTTGAGATGCGGAACGCGACAAAGCGGGCAGGGACAGAAAAAATGCTGAGGCAGGAGAAAAATTTACCGCTTGATCTTCTTCAGATATTCTTCGATCTCTTCCGGTTTGAGTCCCTTCAGCCGGTCCGGTCCGGAAACCCGACGCTACGGTATGATCTTTAGCGCAACTATCCTTACGGTTCATTTTGAACTGCAAGGCTTTGACATCTGTTTGTTCCTGATCTCAGTGTCCAATACCTCTGTGACTGTTTTTATCCTTCTGAAGGATAAAGAAGCCTGTTGATCACGATCTCAAGTCAAAAGAACCTTATGATTTTGTCAGCCGGTATCCTGTTCCGCCACCGACACAATGGAAATCCCCGCCTCATCGGCCAGATCGATCATCTCCCGCCGGTCGAAGACCACCGCTTTTCCCGCCTCCACCGCCAGCACACCGGCCCTGGCACGGATCATGGTCCGGATGGTTCCCGCGCCGATGGCCGGAACATCAAACCGTGTATCCTGATTCGGCTTGCAGATCTTGACCACCACCGCCTCTCCGTTTCCCAGTTCACCGCCCCGGAGGATGGTGGCATCGGTTCCCTCCACCGCCTCCACCGCCAGCACCGAACCGCCGCCGACGACGATGCACTGCCCGATGTCGAGCCTGCCGATCTCCCGTCCCATCCGCAGCCCCAGATCAATATCCGCCTGCTGGGCACGGGAGGGTTTCCGCTTCGTCCAGCAGCCGGGCGGGGCCAGCAGATCCGGCAGAAGGAATGTCGCCGGGCGGACCCGGATTCCTTCTTTCTCCAGCACCCCGGCAAAGGCGCTCAGAAGACCGTCATCATGGGTATGGCGCAGACCGGCGATCAGGGAAATCGCCTTGGTATCGGGTTTTACGTCCGTAAACATGCGCGTCTTTTTCACGCCCCCCATCATCACCGCTTCGCCGACCCCGTTCTGCCGGAAAAAGCGGATCAGCCGCCGAAGCTGACCCAGGTGAAGCCATTCCACCTTTTCCACATGGCGCGCCAGTACCGGGTCCGCCTCATTGACATAGGCGACCGCGTAGACCGCGATCCCCCTGTCCCGGGCCGCCCTGGAAAAAATAAGGGGGAACTGGCCGTTCCCCGCTATCAGTCCGATCCGCTGGTCCGTCATGAGGCCGTCATCCGGAGCCCATGAGCGGCACTATTCGACCTGCCTGCCCTCACCGCGTAATCCCCCGCTGGGAGGCCTGGATAAAATCGATAAACTGGACCACTTCCGGTATCTGTTCCACCTCGGCCTTGACCCGTTCAATGGCCTCGTTCAGGGTCAGGCCGATCCGGAAAATGATCCGGTAGGTCTTTTTCAGGGACGACACGGTCTGGTCGGTCATGCCCCGGCGTTTCAGGCCGACGGTGTTGAGGCCGTGGAGGGTGGCCCGGTCGCCGGAGGCGATCACGAAGGGAGGGATATCCTTGACCACGGCCGATTTGCCGCCCACATAGGCGTAGGTTCCGATCCGGACGAACTGGTGAATCGCCACCAGGCCGCCCACCGTGACATAGTCTTCGATGGTGATATGACCGGCCAGGGTGGCGTTGTTGGCCATGATCACCTGACGGCCCAGGCGGCAGTCGTGGGCGATATGGCTGTAGGCCATCAGGAAGTTCTCCTCCCCGACTTCGGTGACGCCGCCGCCGAACGCCGTACCCCGGTTGATGGTGACAAACTCCCGGATGATCGACCCCCGGCCGATCCGGACATAGGTCTCCTCCCCCTGAAACTTGATCGCCTGGGGCGCTGCGCCGATGGAGGCGAACTGGTAAATCTGGCAGTCCGGCCCGATATGGACAAACGGATCGATCATTGCATGGGAACCGATGGTGGTTCCCGGACCGATGGTGACATTTTCCCCGATGATCGTGTAGGGTCCGACACTGACGCTGGAATCCAGTTCAGCTTTGGGGTCGATAATCGCTGTCGGATGGATCATACTTTTTCTCCGATGGTAGCCATGCATTCCGCCTCGGCGACGCGGTTTCCGTCCACCGTGGCGATTCCGGCCAGTTTGACCGCTTTCTTGCGGAATTTTAGCATCTGTACGTCGAGGATGAGCTGATCACCGGGAACCACCGGCTTCCGGAAACGGACCTTGTCCATTGCCATGAAAAAGACCAGTGCGCCGTGCTGTTCCGGCGGCAGGGATTCCATCACCAGAACGCCTCCGGCCTGGCCCAGGGCTTCCAGGATCATCACCCCGGGCATGATCGGCGTACCGGGAAAATGCCCCTGAAAAAACGGCTCATTGACCGTGACATTCTTGAGGGCAACAATCTTCTCTTTCGGCTGGAGTTCCAGAATCCGGTCCACCATCAGAAACGGGTACCGGTGGGGCAGGTACTTCATTATGTCGCCAATCGCGTGTGTCATCATTTCTCTTCCACTTTCGTGATCCGTTTTTCCAGTTCCGTCAGCCGTTTTTTCAGCTCCGGCAGCTGAGGAATAATCCGCTGGACCCGGAGCCAGAGCCGGTGGGGCATTTCCGGTGATCCCGAGACGGTTTCCCCGTCGGGAACTGACTTGGCGATCCCGGCCTGGGGGCCGACGGTGACATGGTCGCCGATCGAAAGATGCCCCGATACACCGGCCTGTCCGGCCAGAATGGCGTTTCTGCCGATGGTGGTGCTGCCGGAGATGCCCACCTGGGCCACCAGCACCGTATTTTCCCCTACGGTGACATTGTGGGCGATGTGGACCAGATTGTCGGTCTTGACGCCTTTCTGAATCCAGGTCTGCCCGAAGGTGGCCCGGTCGATGGCATTGAGCGCCCCGATTTCCACGTCATCGTCGATCCGGACGATACCGGTATGGGGAATTTTGTGATACCGTTGCCCGTCGGGGGCGAACCCGAATCCGTCGCCGCCGATGACCGTTCCCGGCTGGATGATGACCCGGCTGCCGATGCGGCACCGGGCCCGGATCGTTACGTTGGCATGAACCGTGACATCGTCGCCGATCACCACATCGTCTTCGATGACCACCCCCGGATGGAGGCGGACCCGGCTGCCCAGCCGGACCCGGTCGCCGATACAGACGAAGGGATCCACCTGGACCCGTTCCCCGTGCTCGAAATCCGCGCCGGCATGGGCCTGGGGGCTGATCCGGTCCACCGGTTCCGGGGCGGGATGAAACAGGGCGAGGGTCCGGGCGAAAGCGACCTGGGGAACCGCGACCCGGACGGCGTCCCGGGCGGTATCCGTTGCCTTCTGCGGCACGATCACCGCACCGGCGCGGGTTTCCCCGATCCGCTTCATGAATTTCGGTGTACCGGCCAGGGTAATCTGGTCTTCGTCCGCCTGCTCAAAAGGGGCGGCGCCGGTGATGATCCGGTCCGGATCACCATCCACAGTGCCGCCCACGGCATCGGCGATCTGCTGCAGCGTCAGTTTCATACCCAACTTCTCCCGGCTGCGGCTATTTGATGGCATCGTAGGCTTTGATCAGCCGGCCCGTGATATCGATGGTATCGGTATGGTAGAGTACGCCGCCTTTTTCGAGGATAAGATCGAAATTGCCCTGCTTGCCGATATTCTCGACCAGGTCGAAGACCTCTTTCTGGATCCGCTTGATGATGCCCAGTTCATACTGTTTGAACTCCTTGGCATACTTTTCCTGCCGTTCCTTGAAATCATTGATCCGGATACGGAATTCCCGTTCCTTGTCTTCCATCTTGTCCCGGCTGATGACCAGTCTTTCCGCGTCCAGCTTCTTTTTCAGCTGCTCCAGTTCTTCCCCTTCGGATTTCAGGTTCTGTTCCATGGAACGGCCTTTCGTTTCAATCTCCTCCTTGGCCGCTTTGCCGCCCTTTGATTCCCGCAGCACCCGCTGAAAATCGATGATGCCGATCTTGATGTTCTGCTGGGCCCAGGCCCCGCCGGTGAACAGAAAAAGGGTCATCAAAACAATCAGAGAAACAGTCATTTTTTTTCTAAGCATACAACCTCCATTACGGAAAACCGGAAGGAGAAAAAACGTTCTCCTTCCGTATTGATCAGATTTACATTGATGATGTCAGACACCCGCTTTTAAAACGCGCCGC
>JBEPXL010000143.1:0-7956 GCA_041641935.1 Desulfobacteraceae bacterium
GCGGCCATGATGACAGCGCCGCTGGGGAAGGCGGTAAACAGCCAGAATGCGTCGAGCTGGTTGTTTCCGAAAGCGGCGGCCGCGTCATTATAGCCCATGGCGTTCCGCTCGATCTTTTCCCAGATGTCCAGATGCGTAAAAAAGAGTTCACAGTTGGCAAACGCACCGGAACCGGCATTTCCGACGCCGACTTTCTTGCCGACCAGCTGCTTGGCCGACGTAATGCCGGATCCATCCTGCACCACCAGCTGCGCCGGTGCACCGTACAGATAGGCAACGGCCATGACATCCTTGTACTGGGTGTCATCACCGGCCAGTTTGCCTTTGCGGCCCCGGAAGACTTCACCGGAGTAGACAACGCCGAAATGGGAGCGACCGGCATTGACCCGGCGCAGGTTTTCCGTGGAACCACCGGAAGACTGGGCACGTACGGAAAAATCTTCTATGTCCTTGATCGGTTTGTACACCTGAATGGCATTGGCGACTACCTGGAAAGTACCGCCGGCCGGGCCGCCGCCGAAGATGTAGCGTTTCTTGAGGGCGTAAGCATCATCCGTTACCAGGGTAAGGGCAACAAGGGCACAGATCAGAACAGTCAGTCCGAAAAACTTGGATTTCATTGAGTTCCTCCTCTCAATCGTCATACGTCAGTTGGCAGGGGTCATCAGGAAAACAGTTCCTGATGGTTCTCCTTTTCCCTGACCGATGGCCCTCCATCGGATTTCTGTCCCTACCGGTAAAGCAAAATGCGTTCCACACTGCTCCGGCAACATTCAGGATGGATGTGCCGCTGCTTTCTTCTGGGGGGTTTTCCTTACATGCCGGTTCCTGCAGACGAAAATCCACCGCTGAAAGGTCAATTTCCGCCGCTTCCGTTTCTCTTCTTTCCCTCCTGACCGGAGCATGTTCAGGAGGCGGAAAAGGGCTGCCAGTTCCCGTGCCCGGTGTCACAGAAATGCAGCGCTTCCGGATGCCGATCAGTACCGGCGGTTTTTGTAGCGGTCCCGCATCTGACCACCGGCATCGACAAAGGGCGGACGCCGTCCCACCAGTTTTTCCAGCAGGATCAGTTCCGTATCGGAGTGGTTGATCATGGGCGCGGGAACGATCAGCTGATCGGGGGGCCTGTCCCTGTAAATATAAAACGGTGATTCATGGTGTTCGGTCGCAACAGTCCGGCGCACACCGGGGGAGGCGCTGGCGACAATATCGGTGCCGCCGTAGCAGGTGCAGATATAGGTCATCTCCCTGGTACACTCCAGATAAATACCCGTTCCCCGGATACCGGCCACCGCCGTCGGTGTCACCACCTGCCGGGGCCCTTTGCCGAAGACGGACATGACCCGCCCCTCCAGCAGATGGAGTACATCGGTTTTTTCCGTACCGGTGTCGGCCTCAGACCCGGTAATGGTCATCCGGCTTCCCGACCGCATCAGATAGGCATCCCTGCCCACGACAAAAACCGCACGGCTCGGCTCCGGACCGGTGGTAACGGTGTCACCGGTACGGACTGTATCCCCCTTCTGTGCCGGATGATCATTGATCCGGACATCACCGGTCACTTCCTGCATTCCCTGGGGAATGGATTTTGTGCCCATTGCCAGCACCCGGCGGATGCCTCCCGGCAGTGCGGCGGCTATGCCGGCACCCGTCAGCGTCAGAAGAAACATCCTTCGACTGTATTCCGTTTTTCGCATTCCCCCCCCATCTTATCCTGTGAATTTTGTAACGATTCCTGTAAACCCGGACCGGAGAAAGGCTCTCGTCCCCCGGCCCTTCTTTTCAGCGTTGCATGCGACACATTATTTTTTTCACCGGAAATACCGGAAAACCTGAGAAAACCGAGCTTTTTATTGACATATCCGCTAAAAAAAGAGTATTTAACACGCGCTTTGCTATACTCATAACCCATTCTCAACTAAAAGACGAGAGGTATTGGATATGAAATCAGGTAGCAATCTGGAAAAGGTTCTGAAAGCCGGACATTTCGCATTTACCGGAGAACTCGGACCCCCGCGGGGTTCCAATGTGGAGGCGGTACGGGAAAAGGCAAGACCTCTGAAGGGAATGGTCGATTCCGTCAACATCACGGACAACCAGACCGCCATGGTCCGGATGTCGAGCTGGGCCGCCTCTCTCATCGCCATCGAGGAGGGGCTGGAGCCCAACTACCAGATGGTCTGCCGGGACCGCAACCGGCTGGCCATGCAGGCCGATATTCTGGGTTCCTATGCCCACGGCATCCGGAATATTCTCTGCCTGTCCGGTGACCACCAGCAGTTCGGCGATCATCCCAGCGCCAAAGGCGTCTTCGACATCGACTCCACCCAGCTGATCAGCACCGTCAGACACATGCGGGATGAAGGAAAATTCCTGAGCGGGGCGGATATTGACGGGCCCCCGAAGATGTTTATCGGCGCAGCCGCCAACCCCTTTGCCGAACCCTTTGAATGGCGGGTTCACCGGCTGGCCAAAAAGATCGAGGCAGGGGCCGACTTCATTCAGACCCAGTGTATCTACAACATGAAAAAGATGCGGGAATGGGTCAAGATCGCCAATGATATGGGCCTGACAGAAAAGGTGTACATTCTGGCAGGCATCACTCCCATGAAGAGCCTCGGTATGGCCCGGTACATGAAGAACAATGTCCCCGGTATGGATGTGCCCGACGAGATCATCGACCGGCTCAGAGGCGCGGGCAAGGGCAAATACGCCGAAGAAGGCATCAAAATCGCCATCGAACAGATTGAAGAGTTCAAAGAAATGAAGGGGGTTGCCGGTATCCACCTGATGGCCATTGAATGGGAACACAAGGTTCCGGAAATCGCCGAACGGGCGGGCGTTCTGCCGAGACCCGCATTTGACGGGGCCGCCGGCTAAACGCTTCTCTGCGGCAGACCTTCTTTCGCAGGCAGCGGTTGAGAAAAGCCCCCGTCCGGGGGCTTTTCATCGTTCCGGGCCGTCGGCGGGAGCCGCTTTCTGTGGACACCGGCCGGACACCACCTCAAGAAACGCCGTTTCCATCCCTTTTCGCATCGTCTTGATCTCTTCAATGGCCGGATCCAGCCGTTTTTTCTCCGTGCGCCACCGCCGCCGGAGCAGAGAGGTCTGGGGCGGACAGACATACCAGGTACAGATCCAGGGGCGGGCGATCCGGGGCAGTGTACAGCCCTTCGCCCCCAGATACCGGCACACCGCGCGGGACGGCGAAAGCGGCTGTGCCAGGGCAAGGGGCTGGTCTGTCAGGTGAAGGAACAGCAGATCTTGGAAATTGTACCAGAGGGTCGCCACCCGGCAGCAGGGTTCCCGGCATTCCGGGCAGGTTTCCATGCAGAGGTCATCCATCAGCGGGAACATGGGCATCAGCCGGTTCCGGATCCGGCGGGCCGTTTCCCGGGCCGGTTCCAGTTCCGGATGAAACATGACCGTCAGCATATGAAGGGTTCCGTTGATTTCCCGCCAGCTTCCCGGCGTGGTCCAGGGTATCTCAAACCGGTACATAATGATGCCTCTTTTTGCTACTGGCCGGAACCGGATGAACCGATAAACGGTTTCAGCATCTCTGCCAGTTTTTCGTACATTTCAATGGTCGCACCGACGGCCCCTTCGGCTTCGCTGATGATCTTGCGGACCGCATCATTTTCGATGTATGCCGCATACACCTTCAGCACCTTCCGTGCTTCATTGGTTTCAAAGACCGCCTCATCGAGGCTCTGCACCCGGAGGGTAAAAAAATCCGCCCGGACCTCGGACCGGATATACGGCGTCAACGAAAGAAATTGTGCCTGGTACTCGCAGACCATCCGGGCGATGTCTGCAAAGATGACCGTCCGCTGAATATAATTGAGCTGAACATCCGACTTGTCCATGACCGCAGTGGCGGCTATGTTCAGATCACTGTGGAGTTCCGCCAGATAACGGCAGTTCCGGTTCAGGTCTTCCACCTGCTGTTTCAGCTGATCCATCTCTTCGGCGGACGGTTCCGCCGGGAATGCCGCTCCGGACAGCAGCAGGATGACCATGTACAGGAAAATTCTTTTCATGACAGCACCTCCTTCCCGCCGGACCCGTTCATCGACCGCACCCGGGGATTGCGTGACATTCCGTTGTATACCAGTGGCAATTACAGTATTCCTTTGCTGCGGTCCAGGCTCCGGTACTGGACCGCTTCGGAAATGTGGTAAACCTGAATCCGGTCCTGCCCGTCCAGGTCGGCGATGGTCCGGGCGATCTTGAGAACCCGGTTGTAGGCCCGGGCGGACAGCCCCAGTTTATCGACCGCCGTTTCCAGCAGTGTCGCAGACGGGCCGTCGATTTCACAGCAGGTTTTGATCTGGCGGCTCCGCATCTGGGCGTTACAGTGAATTTTCGACCGGGAAAACCGTTCTGTCTGGCGTTTTCGGGCCGCCGACACCCGCTCCCGGATACGGGCCGATGACTCCCCGGCCGTATTTCCCATCAGTTCCTTGTAGGGAACGGCCGGCACCTCCACATGGATATCGATCCGGTCCAGAAGCGGTCCGGAAATCCGGGACCGGTAGCGGCTCACCTGCAGGGGAGAACAGTTGCATTCATGTTTCGGTTCTCCGAAGTAGCCGCAGGGGCACGGATTCATGGCGGCGATGAGCATGACGCTGGCCGGATAGGTAAGGGTGGTGGTGGCACGGGAGATGGTCACCCGGAGGTCTTCCAGGGGCTGCCGGAGCACCTCCAGGACATGCTTTTTAAACTCCGGCAGTTCGTCCAGAAAAAGGACGCCGTTGTGGGCCAGGCTCACCTCCCCGGGCCGGGGAATGTGGCCGCCGCCGATCAGGCCCGCATCGGAGATGGTATGGTGGGGGGACCGGTAGGGACGCCGCGTGATGAGGGCCTGGTCCCGGGGCAGCAGACCGACGACACTGAAAATCTTGGTCGTCTCGATGGCCTCTTCAAAGTTCATTTCCGGCAGGATCGAAGGAATTCGTCTGGCAAGCATCGTCTTGCCGGAACCGGGCGGCCCGATCATCAGAAGATTGTGCCCCCCGGCCGCGGCGACTTCAAGTGCGCGTTTCACATGCTCCTGGCCCATGACATCGGAAAAATCGGCCTCCTCCCCCTGTGCCTGACGGGTAAAGAGATCGACAATATCGGCCCTTCGCGGTTCAATCTGTCCCAGCCCCCGGAAAAAATCGATCACCTGCCCCAGGGTACGGACCGGCAGCACCGTGATGCCTTCGACGACCGACGCCTCCCGTCCGTTCTCCCGGGGCACGAGAATGCCGTCATACCCGGCCTGCTTCGCCGCAATGGCCATGGGGAGGGAACCGTTGACCGGCTTGACGCGGCCATCCAGGGAGAGTTCCCCCAGAATCAGATACCGGTCCAGCGTCTCCTGTGCAATGAGGCCGGTGGCGGCCAGAAGGCCGATGGCAATGGGCAGATCAAAGCCGGTTCCCTCCTTCTTGATACTGGCCGGGGCCAGATTGACGGTGATGCGGATGTCCGGAAAGGGATAGCCGGAATTGGTGATGGCGGTCTTGACCCGTTCCCGGCTCTCCTTGACCGATGCTTCCGGCAGTCCGACCGTTGTAAACGACGGAAGTCCCTGTGATATATCCACCTCCACTTCCACCAGATAGGCATCAATTCCGATGACGGCGCTGCTTAACACTTTGGCGAGCAATGGTTCCTCCCTGGAAAATGATCGATTTTGCAAATCATAACAAAGAGCTGCAGAGAAGACAAATGGTTTCGATCCGGCGGAATCATGAAAAAAATACGGATTTTGTTGCAAAATCAGCAGATCAGGGCTATGAAGAAAGAAAATATGTACCGGTGCTGCCCCGGGCGGAACATGAGGGTTCCCTGAATCCGGTTGATTTTTCGACTTTCTGTTTCTATATTTTATAGTTTACAGAGGCGGTCACGGAATTGTTCATCGCACGACCAGAAAAAAAGAGATGTTTCCTGCACCGGTGACAGAACAACCAGGCACAGACTGTTCTGAAGTCCGGCACAAGGGGTACCGCATCATTCCAGAATCAGGAAAAAGAGAGAGACAATGCATTTACAACAACGAACGCTTGCAAAACCTGTATCCTGTTCCGGTTTAGGCGTCCATTCCGGCAGAAAGGTCCACCTGACCATCAAACCCGCACCGCTGAACCACGGCATTCAGTTCCGGCGGACCGATTTACCCGACAGCCCGGCGATTCCCGCCCACTTCAATCAGGTGGTGGACACCAGCCTGGCAACGGTCATCGGGGACGGCGGCTGTATTGTCTCCACCATAGAACATCTGATGGCGGCCTTTGCCGGTTTCTCCATCGACAATGCACTGGTCGAACTCGACAACTATGAAATGCCGATCATGGACGGCAGTGCCGCTCCCTTTGTCCGGATGATCCGGACCGCCGGTATCGTCACCCAGGCCGGGCCCAAATGTTTTTTCGTGGTCAAAAAACCGATTTCCCTGACGGAAGGCGAAAAATCCGTCACCATTTATCCGGCCCCCAACTACCGGCTGACCTATACCATCGATTTTTCCCATCCGCTGATCGGCCGCCAGACCTGTGCCATCGATGTGGCCGATGAGTGTTTCACCCGGGAAATCGCCGCCGCCAGAACATTCGGTTTTCTGCATGAAATAGAATACCTGAAGCGATTCGGCCTGGCACGGGGCGGCTCCCTCGACAATGCCGTGGTGGTGGCCGGGGATTCCATCATGAATGAAGACGGGCTGCGGTTCCCCGATGAATTCGTACGGCACAAGATTCTGGACAGCCTGGGGGATTTTTCCCTTCTGGGAATGCCGGTGCTGGGCCACATTGTCATCGAGCGCTCGGGCCATGCCTTCAACCACGCCTTCCTCAAAACGTTTTTTGGCCGGAAAAACGACTGGGAAACCCTGACCATCCATGATATCCGGGAAATCTGCCCGACCAAGCCGGTCGCGCTGGCCGTTTAACGGGAGGGAGGCTTGCGCCGTTGCAATGGCCATTCTCACCCGCCGGAACATCGGAATTTTTCTCTTCTGCGCCGGTATCCTTCTCTGCACGTCCGGAACCGCCTTCAGCCGGGGCGCCCGGCTTACGGATATTTCCATTACCAACAGCCAGAACGATCTGCTGCTTTATATGAAGGTAAGCGGCGCGTTTGAAGGGAAAATCGAAAAAGCGATTATCAGCGGCGTACCGACGACCTTCTCTTTTTTCATTACCCTGGAGGAAGTGCGGCGCTTCTGGACCGACAGAACCGTCAGCGAAGTTGCGCTGACCCATACCATCAAGTACAACAATCTGAAAAAAGAGTTTCTGATCCGGCGGTCCTGGGACCAGGACAGGGTCATCTCCGTCAGGTCCATCGAAGAGGCGCGGAAGCTGATGACCGAAATCGACGGATTCCGTCTGGCGCCCCTCGACCGGCTGGAGAAAGGGGCGCGGTATCAGATCAGCGCCAAAGCCAAGCTCAGTAAAATCACCCTCCCCTTCTATCTTCATTATATCATGCTGATGGCTTCACTGTGGGACTTTGAAACTGACTGGCATACCGTCACATTCACCTATTAGCAATCACGGCACGACCGGACGACGGTCCGGCCGTCTACTGCCTTTCTGTCGTACCAATGCCCAGAAACCGACTCAGAAGACGCGCTACCTTCATCACGGACCAGGACCGCAAACGGCGAAAGAGGGAACTCTTCCTCATTTTCGCCATCATCGGCATCATGGTGCTGCTGACCTACGTCGAAAACCGGATCATCTATTTCGGCGGCGATTTACCGGTTTCCAACACCATTCTGATGTTCATTCTCATCAACGTCAACCTCCTGCTGCTGATCCTTCTGATCTTTCTGGTCTTCCGGAACCTGGTAAAGCTGCTCTACGACCGGAAGCGGAAGGTCATGGGCACAAAGCTCCGGACCCGGCTGGCGGTGGCCTTTATCGGAATTTCACTGCTGCCGACCATTGTCCTCTT
>JBEPXL010000144.1:0-7950 GCA_041641935.1 Desulfobacteraceae bacterium
TCCATCAGCCGGAGATCGGCGTTGTCCTCCCGGAGCATGAGCCGGTATTCGGCACGGGAGGTAAACATCCGGTACGGTTCGCGGGTTCCCCTGGTGACCAGATCATCCACCATCACTGCCATGTATGCCTGGGACCGGTCCGGCACAAAGGGCGGCCGTTCCTGCACCTGACAGGCGGCGTTGATACCGGCCCAGAGTCCCTGGGCGGCGGCCTCCTCGTAACCGGAGGTGCCGTTGATCTGCCCGGCCAGAAAGAGCCCGGCAACCCGCTTCGTTTCCAGGGTCGGCCGAAGCTGAACCGGATCGATGTAGTCATACTCGATGGCGTACCCGGGCCGCATGATTTCCGCCTCCTCCAGCCCCCGGACCGCCCGGACAATCTGGACCTGCACCTCCGGCGGCATGCTGTTGCCCAGCCCGCTGGCGTAGATCTCGTCGGTGTCGATTCCTTCCGGCTCCAGAATGACATTGTGGCGATCCCGGTCCGGAAACTTGACCACCTTGTCCTCAAACGAGGGGCAGTACCGGGCGGATGTGCCTTTGACAATGCCTCCGTAGAGGGCCGAATACTGCAGATTGTCCAGAACAACCCGGTGACAGTCCGCGCTGGTGTGCCCCATGTAGCTGGGAACCTGGGGCATCCGGATTTCCGTGGTAAAAAAGGAAAAGGGGGTAATCGGGTCCGGCATCGGTTCCTGGACGGTGAACCGGCTGAAATCGATGGAGGCCCGGTGGAGCCGGGGCGGTGTGCCGGTTTTCATGCGGCCCAGGTCAAACCCGAGTTCCCGGAGCCGGGCGGCAAGTCCGTAGGCGGCGAATTCCCCGGCCCGTCCGGCCTGAATGGAGCGGTGGCCGATGTGCACAAGGCCGGAAAGAAATGTCCCTGTGGCCAGCACCACGGCACCGGCCTGATACCCGAATCCGGTCTGGTCTTCCACGCCCGCAATCCGTCCGTTTTCCACCACCAGCCGTTCCACCAGCCCCTGCTTCAGGTCGAGCCGGGGCTGCTTTTCCAGCACGGATTTCATGCAGATGTGATATTGGGCCTTGTCGTTCTGGGTGCGGGAGGAGTGGACGGCCGGACCTTTTTTGGTGTTGAGTACCTTGTAACTGATGGCGGTCCGGTCCGTCACCCGTGCCATTTCTCCGCCGAGGGCGTCCAGTTCCTTCACCAGCTGGCCCTTTGCCATGCCGCCGATGGAGGGGCTGCACGGCATGGCGGCCACCTTGTCCAGGTCAATGGCGAGCAGGAGTACACGGCACCCCATCCGGGCTGCCGCCAGGGCCGCTTCACATCCGGCATGGCCCGCGCCGACCACGATGATATCATATATTTTGCTGTAAAATGTCATAGCCGTTTTTCAATAAAAAAAGGGGATGCCCGAAAGCACCCCCCTCTTTGTCTGTCTTATGTCAGGTTGGCTGAACCGGTCGGTTTACTGACCGTCCGACGCCTTGTGGGTCTTGATCTCGACCTTGTCGGTCAGCCCGGCATAGTACTCGCGGAGGATTTCGAGAACCTCTTCCCGGCCGAAGTGATCCGCAATCTCCGTACCTTCGGAGAGCCCCTTCCGGAGCTTGGTTCCGGACAGCAGAACGCGGTCCTCCTTGCCGTGGGGGCAGGTCCGCAGGGATGCCATGCCGTCACACTTGTAGCAGTAGAAGGTCCAGTCGATCTTCAGCGGTGTGCAGAGAAGACGTTTGCCGTCATCCTCGGGCTGCGGAATCTTGTCGAAGATGGTCTGGGCTTCGAACATGCCGTAGAAGTCACCGACGCCGGCGTGGTCACGGCCGATGATCATGCGGGAGCATCCGTAGTTCTGGCGGAAGGTGGCATGCAGCAGGCCCTCGCGGGGACCGGCATAGCGCATGTCGAGGGGGTAACCGCCCTGAACGACCTTGTCTTCCACAAAGTAGTTCTTGACCAGCGTGTCAATACAGCGGACCCGGACTTCGGCCGGAATGTCGCCGGGTTTCAGGTTACCGACCAGGGAATGAATGTAGACGCCGTCACAGACATCCACGGCGATCTTGGCCAGATGCTCGTGGGAGCGGTGCATCGGGTTCCGGAGCTGCAGGGCGGCAACTTCCTGCCATCCGCGATCCTCGAACATCTTGCGGGATTCGGAGGGGCGCTGGTAGATGCCTTTGTACTTGGTCGGGTATTCGCCTTCGCTCAGCACCTTGACCGGGCCGGCCAGGTTGTATTTGCCCTGGGCCATGACCATCTGTACGCCGGGATGATCCTCAAGCGACTTGGCCATGAAGTCTCCCTGGGAGTCTTCGCCTTCACCCTTGTAGACCGTTTCGCATTCCCACTTCTTGTCCGCGTCGGTCAGTTCGTATTTTTCGGTAATCTTCATGGTCGCGTAAAGCTCACCACCGTTGAACAGCGCGACTTCCTCGCCTTCCTTCACATCCTCGTCGTTGGTGTCGAGGGTCACGGGCACGGGCCAGAAGGTGCCGTCGGCCATCAGGAAGTTTTCACAGACGCCCTTCCAGTCGGCCTTGGTCATGAAGCCGCTGAGGGGGCTGAAGCCGCCGATGCCCATCATGATCAGGTCGCCTTTGGCGCGGTTGGAAATCTCAAGCTTTTTCAGACCTTTTGCTTTTTCCTTTTCCGCATCCAGTTCTTTGCCTTCCAGCAGACAGCAGACCAAACCTTTTCCACCATGGGGGGGTACCAAAGCCATCTTTTACGTCTCCTTTCACTGTGTTTGAATTGACTTCTTCACTCTCATATCCCTGAAATGCCGTCATGACACTGCGGCATTGCATCCGTATACAGTCCGGATCGTTCAGACACCGCTTGAGGCTGTCTGCCGTCCGAAGCCGTCCTGAGATTGACAAGGCGTAATCCTTATTAGGAATTCCCCTTTTTGTCAAGCGCAATTCACCGGCGAATTCTCTTTTCCCCCTGTTCCGGAGGCGATAGCGGAAAGATTCTCTTGGAAATGAACAAAAGCCGTGATATAAATATTCGGTTCATCAAAGACCCTGATATCCACTGGCAGACGACGGTTCTCCGACGACCGCCTGCTGCCATCCCTTGCGGGGAGGCGGTTTGTCCGGTCCCCGACGGCGCGGCGGCGTCGGTAAAGCGATTTGAAGCAAGGAGGCACCATGACCGTAAGAAAGATCGAACGGACGCCTGCGGCGTATCACTATCCGCTGCTGATTAAAAGTCTGCTCCGAACGCCCCTGATCTATTCTCCCCGGCAGGAGATTGTCTACGGAGACACATTCCGCTATGACTATACCACCCTCAATGCCCGGGTCTGCCGCCTGGCCGGTGTGCTGAAGGATATGGGCGTTGCACAGGGAAAGACCGTGGCGATCATGGACTGGGATACGCACCGGTATCTCGAAGCCTTTTTCGCTGTGCCCATGACCGGATGCGTCCTCCATACCCTCAATGTGCGCCGGTCACCGGATGATCTGGCCTACATTATCAACCATGCCGGAGATGACGTCATCCTGGTCCATACCGATTTTCTGCCGGTGCTGGACTCGATTCAGAACCGGTTTGACACGCCCAAGAAGATTATCCTTCTGGATGACGGCGGCATGGAACAGCGTCCGGATTCGAAGCTCGACATTGTCGGGGAATATGAAGACCTCCTGAAAGGGCAGCCCGACACCTTCGATTTTCCCGACTTTGAAGAAGATGCCATGGCCGCCACCTTCTATACGGTCGGGGCCAGCGGAACCCCCAAGGGCATCTGCTTCAGCCACCGCCAGCTGGTTCTTCACACCTACGGCATGGCGGCCGGACTCTGTGCCTACCGGTTTCCCCTGAGCATCAGCGCCGAGGATGTCTACATGCCCCTGACGCCGATGTTCCACGTCAACGCCTGGGGACTTTCCTATCTGTTTACCCTGCTGGGGGCCAAACAGGTCTATCCCGGCAGAAAATCACCCGAAGAACTGCTGGGGATGATCGCAGGGGAGGATGTCACCTTCTCTCACTGCGATCCCTCCTTCATTCACACCCTGATCAACTGTCCCAATATACAGGACATCGATCTGTCCCGGTGGAAAGTGGTCGTCGGCGGCGCCCCCCTGACCCCGGCGGTCTGCCGTACCGCCCTCGACAGCGGCATCAATCTCTGCTCGGTCTACGGCATGGCCGAAACCGGGCCGCTGCTGGCAGCCGCTGTTCTCAAGCCCCACATGGCCGACTGGCCAAAGGAAAAACAGGTCGAGGTACTGTGCCGCACCGGCCTTCCGGCCCCGCTGGTGGACATGGAAATCATGGATGTGCTGGGCAATCCCCTTCCCCACGACGGCAAGAGCATCGGCGAGGTGGTGGTCCGCGCGCCCTGGCTGACCCAGGGCTATACCCGTGATCCGGAGCGGAGCAAAAGACTCTGGTCGGACGGCTGGCTTCACACCGGGGATATCGGGTTTATCGACACCGAAGGCTATCTCCAGCTGACCAACCGGACCCGGGACGCCATCAAGACCGGCGGGGAATGGATTCCGTCCCATGAACTGGAGCGGATCATCGCGCAGCATGAGGCGGTGAGCGAGGTGGCCGTCACGGCCATTCCCGATGAAAAGTGGGGGGAAAAGCCCATGGCCCTGGTGGTGCTGAAACCGGCCTTCAAAGACAGCGTTTCGGAATCGGACCTGCGGGATTTCTGCAAACGCCATGTCCGGGAGGGGGCGCTCCATGCCTATGCCATTCCCGAAAAGATCGCTCTTGTCGATACCATCCCCAGATCGAGTGTCGGAAAGGTGAGCAAACGAATGCTGCGGCAGCAGCAGGATGTACCCTTTGATCTGAAAAACGGCCCCTGAGGCCTGACGTTTTCCAGGCCCTCCGGGGCGGCATGTTCGTTGTTCGATACTCCCCGACCGGTATTTTCCAGAATCATGAAGATAACTTTACAGTGCAGAAGGGAGACAGTATGGCAGCATCCACGTTCCAGCCCGGAGAGCAGTATGCATTTCCGCTCATTATCAAGAAACTGTTACAGACACCGCTGATCTACACGCCGGACCGGGAAATCGTCTACCGGGACCGGATGCGGTACACCTACCGCGACCTGAACCGGCGGATTCACCAGCTGGCCGGCGGGCTCAACCGGCTGGGCGTCCGGCAGGGCGAGACGGTCGCGGTCTTCGACTACGACAGCCACCGGTATCTGGAGGCGTTTTTCGCCATTCCCATGATGGGCGCGGTTCTGCAGACCGTCAACTGGCGTCTGTCGGCCGACCAGATTCTCTACACCCTCAACCATGCCGAAGCCCGGACCATCATCATCAATGCCGACTTTCTTCCGGTCCTGGACGGAATCCGTGACCGTCTGGAGACGGTCCGGACGGTCATCGCCATCGCCGAAGACGGTCCCGTGCCGGCATCAAAGGCCCGGATCGAGGCGATCTACGAGGATATGATCGGGGCCACCGTCCCCGATTATGATTTCCCCGACCTGGACGAGAACACCAAGGCGACCACCTTTTATACCACCGGAACCACCGGTGATCCAAAGGGGGTCCATTTCACGCACCGCCAGCTGGTCCTCCACACCCTTTCGGTCGGCCTGGCACTGGGCAGCTATGAAACCATCGGACGGTTCCGCTCCGATGATATTTACATGCCCATCACGCCCATGTTCCATGTCCACGCCTGGGGCGTTCCCTATATCGCCACCCTTCTCGGCGTCAAGCAGGTCTATCCCGGCAAATACGAACCGGCCATGCTCCTCAAGCTGATCACCACCGAAGGGGTTACTTTCTCCCACTGTGTCCCGACCATTCTCCAGATGCTCGTCACCAGCCCGGTGGCAAAGCAGGCGGACCTTTCCCGGTGGAAGGTGATCATCGGGGGCGCCAAACTGCCCAAGGGACTCGCCAGAGCCGCGCAGGATCTGGGGATTACCGTCTACACCGGTTACGGTATGTCCGAAACCTGCCCCATTATCAGTCTGGCGACGCCGAAACCCCATATGATGGACTGGGACGACGACCGGCGTCTCGATCTGATCTGCAAAACCGGCCTGCCGGTTCCGCTGGCGGAATTCGAGGTCGTGGATGCCGATGACCGCCCCATGCCCCATGACGGGGAATCCACCGGCGAGGTCGTCTTCCGGACGCCGTGGCTCACCCGGAGCTATTTCAAGGCGCCGGACAAGACCGCCGAACTCTGGCGGAACGGCTGGCTCCACAGCGGTGACGTGGGACATATCGACGAGGAAGGGTATCTTCAGATTACCGACCGGATCAAGGATGTGATCAAGACCGGCGGCGAGTGGATTTCTTCGCTGGATCTGGAAAACATTCTGAGCCAGCATGAGGCGGTCATGGAATCGGCGGCCATCGGCGTTCCCGACGAAAAGTGGGGGGAACGCCCCATGATGGTCGTGGTGATCAAGCCGGAGCAGCAGGGAAAGGTGACGGAGGAAGACCTGAAGCAGTACATGAAGACGGCTGCGGAACAGGGAAAACTGCCCCGGTATGCGGTTCCCGACCGGTATCTTTTTGTGGATCATATTCCCAAGACGAGCGTGGGCAAACTGAACAAGAAGATCATGCGGGAGACGTATCCGTAACCGTCACAGTTTAGCAGGGGCAATCCCCCAGTGGTTGCCCCTGCTTCACCGTGCGTTCAGCCTTTTGCCCGTACCGGCGTCTCCCCCGCCTGACGCGCCGCACGGATGTGCCGGAAGCGGTACCAGAGGCCGAGCAGATGAACGGCCAGAATCGCCGTCACCAGCCGGGGAACCCAGAGCCAGAACGGAAGGATGCCCAGGGGAAGAAACAGGGCCGGGTCTTCGATCATGGCGTGGTTGATCCCGATGGAGAGATGAAGCCGGGTGAGGGATTCCCGGTCCAGTTCCCGGTCCCGGGTCTCTTCCACGATCACCGCCGCTCCGTAGGTGATCCCGAACAGACCGGCGGTGAGCCAGAGCATGGCCACCTGCCGGTCAAGCCCCATGATCCGTAGAAACGGTGTCAGCCAACGGATCAGCACATCGATCAGGCGGAAGGCTTTCATCAGTTCCAGGGAAATCATGAGGGCCAGGATAATACCGAAAATCTTGACACAGAGCCGGAGGGTATCCAGGGCCCATGCCTGCAGCGCCGGTAAAAAGGCAACGCCATCCGATGCCGCGCCGGCAGCAGCGACCGGTTCCGGTGTCGCACCGATCATGGGCGCAACGGCCATGACCGTGATGATGGAGGCCCCCAGCCGGAACAGGGTTGCCTTTGCCGGATGGATGCCGGATCGGGCCTGAACGATTCCTTCCTGGATCAGACCGTGCGAAATCAGAAGGAAAATGGCAATCAGGGTCATCTGTTCCGGCGTCAGTGACAGAACCGACATGGCCGCCACACTGCCGTAAATCCCGGTCAGCAGGCCGATGATCAGCGGCAGCGCCGCCGCCGCCGGAAGGCTCAGCACACCCATGACCGGGGCCAGCAGGAAATCGATCCGGTAAAGCCAGCCGCCGGTATCCAGAAGAAATGTAAAAAATGATACGGGAATCAGAATCTTGAGTATCCACAGATATCCGGAAATCCCTTTCCGAATGCCCTTGTCCACTGCCGGCCGGAACCGGTTGCGATAACGTGCCGTCAACGACGTCTCTCCTCTTTCTCTCTCTGTAATGGGTAATTTCTCGACCATATCCGTCATTATTCCTGTTTTCAATGAAGCCCGCCTGATTCAGCGGACCCTGGATCATCTGGATGGGCTGGACGGCAGTGATGCCCTGGAAATCATCGTCGTGGACGGGAGCCGGGACCGGAACACGCTGCAGGCCGTCCGTCACCGCCGGATCACCGCCCTTACCGCCCCCCGGGGCCGGGGCATTCAGATGAACACCGGCGCACGGCAGGCAACCGGCGCTATCTTTCTCTTTCTGCACGCGGACACCCTCCTGCCCCCGGACGCACTCCACCGGATCGGCGAAACCTGCCGTCGCCCCGGCATCGCAGGTG
>JBEPXL010000145.1:0-7941 GCA_041641935.1 Desulfobacteraceae bacterium
TGCTCTTCCGATCTTATCTTCGGACACATTCTGGATGGCACGGGTCCAGGAAACGCTGGGGGTCGCCTGAATGTCATTGTCGTCGATGGCGATGGTCTGGATGGTGATGGTTCCCCTGGCGGCGTTGACCGGTGTTCCCATGGTCACCACGATGACTTCGGTGCTTTCCCGGAACTCGTCATCGATGATGTTGAAGGTGACCGATCCGACCGTTTCGCCCGCTGCAATCTCGATGGTGCCGTCGGTCAGATCGTGGTCCGCTCCGGCAACGGCGGTTCCGCCGACGGTATAGGGAACCTGAACCGGATCGACGGAAATTCCGTTGAGGGTGGCCGTCAGGGTGACGGTGCCGGCGTTTTCCGATACCTGCTGAATGGCCGTACTCCAGGAGACGAGGGTGATGTCATTGTCCTGGATCGTTACCACGTGTTCATCCGGAGAGCCGATTTCGACCGTGTTGCCGTTGTCCGCCTCGTTTTCGATTTCGACGGAATCCAGCGTAATGATGACGGTTTCGCTCCCTTCGGAAACACCGTCATCCACCACACGAAAGGTGATCGCGGCAAGCGTCTCGTCGGAGGTGACGGTAAGGCTGCCGTCGGTCAGATCGTGATCGACACTGTCTCCTTCGGCGGTTCCGCTGACGGTGTAGTTGATGGTGATGGTGGAAGTGGTGTCGTCCACCGGCGTGCCTTCCTGTGTCAGCAGCAGGGAAACCGTCACCTGTCCCGCACTTTCATCCACGACCGTACCCGTGTCGGAAAACCGGACGGTTGTGGTTGTCTGGCCGAACAGAGGCGAGGCAGAAAGTAAACTCCAGAAGAAGATGCAGATTAACCGGAAAGCATTGCGTTTCATTCGCGTCTCTTTTCATCCGTATCAGGTCCAACGGTCCACGTAACAGTTATTGAATACCGAGTCAAATATCATGCGCAGGTTTTTTTCCTGGTCCCGCAGACGGCACTCGATCTTGAAGGACAACTGGAAAATATTGGGACTCTGCTCCACGGTGATGCTGATCAGCTCCACCCGCTTTTCATACTGTTCAATGTTTCGTTTCACCTCCCCCATGACCGCATGGGCGATCTGGTCCCGACTGGTGTATTCATTGAGATCGCGGATGCCGAAGTCCGGCAGCGGAGAACCGTAATCCTTGCGGGTGTTCAGGATATTGTTGAGATTGTTGATAATGCTCTGCACCTCCGGTTCTTCCGACGGATGAACCGGATCAGGGGACGCGCTGGTAAATTTCTGGAAAAGTGACATAAGCCGGGCCTCCTGTTCAGGAGAAACGCCAGTAGAGATAGAAGCGCATTCCTTCCAGCCGGGGAAGATGATAAAACCCCAGGCTCAGATCCCGCAGGGCATGGTCCCATTCCTCACCTTCGGTGATCAGATAGAAATCGACCTCCGAGCCGAAGGTATGCTGGAACGGCGGGCGCTCGATCTTTTTCAGCGGCACACCCTGCAGGGCCAGTTTGTGTACCACCGGAATCCGGGAAACACTGGCCAGTTTGATTTCCCGGGTCGATACGACTTCACTCACATGCTTTTTCTGGATCAGGAAATAGACCTCCCGGGCTTCCCGGGTGCGCGGGGGCAGGGCAATGCGCCAGATATTGTCCCGCAGCTCGAAGGGAAGATAGGGGGACGGCGCCTGAACCACCTGCATTTCATTTTTCAGCGGGTCCAGAATCCGGCCGAAACAGGTCGCCAGATTGTCGGGATCAAAGGGATCGGTGATATGCTCGGGAACGGAATTTTCGTAGAAACAGACCTCGCTGTAAAATTCCTTCAGGGCTTCATAGAGAAAGTAGGGGTGGAGATGAACTTTGGAAAACAGATTGGCAAGAAACCGCTGAATCCGGTACACACTCCGGAGGCACTGCTTTGCGCCGGTGAGGCTTTCCCCGCTCAGGTGGCTGGCGGCGATCTCCTGGGTCAGCTTGTAATGAAAATTTTCAAGTATTTCCGATAACCCGGACAGTTCCTGATCCAGAAAGGGGGTGGTTCCCGTCTGCAGCAGCGGAGGAATGTACCGGCCGGAAAGATGCCAGATGCTGTCCGGATCCTTTTCAAATTCCACCAGTTTGAAGGTTTCCAGGGCATCCGGATAGCTCTGCTCGGAGGTCAGCACCAGCTGGTGCGTCACCCGGGAAACCACTTCCTCCTCTGCATCCTGCCGCTGTTCCAGCTCCGCCGGTCTGCTCCGGATCAGATGAAAATAGACCGGAACGGTGACAGAACCGGGAATGTTCAGATTGAACGAGGATACCTTCGCGTTTCCCGGAACTTCCAGCAGAAGCCCCGACGGCATGACGGCGGTCATGTGCTGGATGGAAAGAATCCCTTCCGCGAGCAGGGATTCATTGAATTTGAGTTCCGCGATCCCGTAGTCCGGCAGACCTCTCATGCGAAAACGGAACAGGGATTCCAGGGTCAGGGATTCTTCCTGGGCCACGAAATGGTCGGGCAGGAGGGCCTGGCCCATCTGCCATCGAATGCGGGCGAGTTTATCGGTCATGGTGTCACAAATGTATCGGGTATGCAGGGAAACGAAATCCGGATGGGCGCAACATCTCCGCCGCCCATCCGGATGCTTCAGTTCCGGTCATTGAGATCAGGAAATATCCGGATTTACGCGGCCACTTCAACGCCCCATTTTTTCGCGATCTTCTGGGGCATGGACATGGCAATGTGCAGCGCCATATCCTGCTCCTGGGGCATGACACCCATCTGGAAGGTGAAGTTCTTCGGCGAAACCACTTCCATGGACTGATCGGCGTCGATCATCATGTTCAGTTCACCACCGCTTTTTTCTACCAGACCCTTCACCTTTTGTCCATCCGTATGAAAGCACTGGAAGTACTGTTTTTCCACCGGATCGAAATCATAGAAGGTAAACTGCAGGTCGATTTCGGTATTTTCCAGCTTTACATGGGTCAGGGTCGCCAGGGCGACCCGGTTGGCGGTGGAGACCTGGCAGCTGTACTGGATCGGCTCGGCATAGCCCCCGCCCCAGAAGATGTAGGAGGCCACGCCGAATATCTTGACAAGCTGGGAGGAATCCTCCGGATTGCTCACATTGAGATCCGACTTCAGTTCCTGATCTCCGATTTTCAGATAATTGATATGACCGACGATGGTCTGCCGGTCCTTTTCAAAGTTGAATCCCTGTGTGACATCGGCATTATAACTTACTTCCGCCATGACTGATCTCCTTATCTATAAGTTTACAATCCTACAGCCGGGCATCCAGCCGGAGTTCCACATCCATGCCTTCAAACTGAATATGCGGCAGTACGGAAACACCGCAGTCATACCAGCCGATCATGCCTTCCCGTTCGGTAACATCCACAGCGGCAGCCTTGAAGGGATAGTACCGGAGGGTGAGATCGTCCGGATCGACGACGGTCGTGACATACTTGAATATCCAGTTGGTGAGGGTCTTTTTGATGTACGGCGCATCGGCGCTGCTGCCGATGTTGTCCCGCATGATGCATTTGACGTAATGGGCCAGGCGGGTGACGGAAAAGGTATAGGAAATGTTGGTCACCAGCTGGGCGTTTTCCGAATCCTTGGGGTCCTTGAACTTCTTGGCCTTTTTGATGGACTGGCAGCTGAAGAAACAGGCATCTCCCGTTCCTTTCCGGTAGACCAGCGGAACGAAACCGGCATTGGCGAATTCCAGTTCCCGGTAGTCCGGAATGGAGAGTTCCACCGGAATTTTCATCTCCTCCTCGCCGCGTACATTGAAGGTATGCACCGGCAGGCCGCTGACCAGGCCGCCGCCTTTGGGGCCCCGGAGATACTGGCACCACCCGCTCTGCTCAAAGGAGCGTACCATGTTCTGGGCGAACGGGAAGACGGCACTGCCCCACAGATAGTCGGCATTGTTGTCCCCTTCGATCTTTTCGGTGAAATTGAGTTCCCGGCAGGGATTGGTCACCGGATTGTAGGGAAGGCGGAGAATGTTTCTGGGGAGAAGAAGGCTGATATAGGCCGCCTCTTCGGATTCCCGGAGCTTGTTCCAGGAACTGTACTTCGGGTGGTTCATCAGCCCTTCCAGATCCTTGATGGCCGCCAGTTCCTCCGCCGTTTCACAGCCGAAGAATTGCGGGGAGGCCGCGCCGAGAAAGGGGGCATGGCTGGCCGATGCGACTTTCCCCATGACCTTGAGCCAGAACTCGTCGGCGGGGGTGTGTTCGAATTCATAGCCGCTGAGGATCGCGCCGTAGGGCTTGCCGCCGTACTGGTCATATTCCGAGACATACACCTTCTTGAACAGGGCGCTGCCCGTGATGTCCACCGCGTTGGCTTCAAAATCCTCGAAGAGTTCGTCCTTGCTCACATCCAGAACATCGATCATGATATTGGCACGGAAATTGGTATTCTGGATCAGATTGTGCAAGGAGAGCCAGGCCGACTCCAGCTGTTTGAAATCGTCATGGTGGATGATTTCATTGATCTGGTCGTTGACCATTTTATCGATCCGGGCGACCACTTCCTGGATCTTGCCCTTGTCCAGACCTTTTTCGGAGACTTCCACATTCTGCAGAAGCGCGGCAAGGCCCGATATAAAGCGGTCTTCGTCGGAAACGTCGGTTCTGACGGTCTGGAAATCATCCTGGATCATCGGAACCGGTTCACTCACCTCCGTGCCCAGCCGCATGCTGGACAGGAACCGTTTCAGGTTCAGTTCTTCTGCCTGCTCTTCTGTTTTTTCCGCGGTTTGAGTCTCTTCTGCCATTGCTGTAATCCTTTCTAAAAAATTTGACAGCCGGAAATATGTGTATTATTCGGCTTCTGTTTCAGAGGAGGGTACTTTGAAGTTTTCAAAGCCTTTCAGTTCTTCCTTCATTTTCGAGAAGGCTTCTTCATTGCTGATCAGCTCACTCAGCAGTTTTCTGAACTCTTTGCGGTTGTCCACATTGGAGACCACCTCGTTCAGAAGTTCTTTCAGCATCAGCAGACTCTTGACCTTGGGAACATGTTTGGCCACTTCATCCGGAGAGAAGGATTTCATGCTGTCGATGGGAATGTCGACCTGCATGTCATCGGATTTTTCCGGGTCGATTCTGTTTTTCACCGCATAATTGAGCCTGATTCCCATGTCTTTCATGACGGCGTCCGTGTTACGGCCGTTCATGGAGCGGATACGTCGTTCTTCAAGATCCACCTTCCGGTCCTTGGAAGTGCCCAGTGAAAAGTCATTGGTCACCATCAGCCGCAGCGGCAGGGAAATATCTTCGGGTTCACCGTTGACTTCGGTCTTGTAACGCAGCGTCAATCTTGATTTCGGTATTTCATCCTGAATTGCCATGTGAGACCTCCTTATCCGTTGATGAGGGTTATTCCGGAAACTAAGAATAAGTTACTGAAGTTAATTATAGCTAATAAATGAATTTCACTCATTTTATCTGCGGAAAAAAAAGCCGGATTCATCAGGTGCGATCTTCCTCCGGCTCCGAATCTACTGAAATAACAATGCGATAATCATGCCATATCAGGTTCTTAATGCCGGGATGAGAAAAATGTAAGAGTATAACTTCCTGAAATGGAAAAGGATATACACTTTCTTCTTTAGCAGGCATCCGCTGCCCGGGAGAATGCTTCCGGACTCAGCCAGAATATGTATCACAACAGGCGCATTGCGCTACATTTTTTGTAGCTTTTTCTGCCATCATCCGCTCTGCTGCTGCAAATTTTGTTGTTTCTGATGATTTCTTCCATCCCGGCCCCGTTACTGCAGAGACCGATTCCGCATGAATACAAAATATTGATGATAGATCCCGGGAAAGAACATTTTTTGTCAAAGAAGCGTATCAGGATTACTGAATGGATCAGAAGAAACTACGCATACAGGTATTCCCGCAGACGGGACAGGCTCTGATACAGGGGATGTCTGGATTTCCGGTGCAGCCCGCCATTGCGGAATTCGGAGGAACACCAGGTATGATCGATACCGCCTTCCGTGTTCCGCCGGGGAACGAGTGGATAAAACCGGATCCGGTCGGGAACAAATTCTGTTCCCATTTCCTTTATGATATGATTCCTGATCTGTCTGCCCAGCGTCGCTTCCTCCGCTTTCGCAGAAGTGCCGGTGAATACCAGAAGTATAAATGATGCAGTATTTTCGGAGAACGAAACATTTTCAACGATGGAAAAATATACATCCAGCGGCAGCATGTCAATGACGTCCAGCACTTCCGGACGGGGGTAATATCTTCCGGACCGGCCGGAAACCGCCGCGCCTGCCGGAAGCCATTCCTGATGGCTCCGGGCCAGCAGGGTCGGCATGATCCGCGGCTCTTCATCGGGCAGTCCGGGGACGGCAAGGGAAAGGATGCCGAAATCCAGCAGGGATTCCGTGTCCCGGAAGGTCATGTCCCGGAGCTGCCACGGAACCCCCGCCGACGGCAGTACAAAGGGGTACGGCTGTCCGGGACGCCTGAAGGAGAAGAGAGAACATCCCCCGGCGGCGGCGTTCCATACCAGATTGCCGGTCAGCACTTCTTCCAGTTGCAGGGCGCTGACGAATTTTGTCCAGGTATGCAGATCGCCGGATTCAGCGGGATTGTGAAACCAGAATTTCCAGAATGAGCCGGCCGGAAGGCGTGTTTTCAGCAGGATGTCCCGCACCTGCGGGCTGATGCCGATGGCCTTCAGGGGATACCGGATGAGCAGCTCCGGACTGGTTTCAATGTCTTCCGGTTCAACGTGCAGAAACGTGGCACCGTTCAGAAGGGCGGCGAGCAGCAGGGCGGGCTGGGTTTCCAGAAAGTGAAAGCCCGGTGCGGCCACTGTCCGGCCCGGGGAGAGTCCCAGCGCGATCATGCCGTCCCGCAGCGGGGCCAGGTAGAGCGCATCACTGGTGACCTCCCGGGGAACATGGGGGGTCTCTGAAGCGGGATCAAACAGCCGGGCCGCCACAGTGCCGGACGCATACAGGAAGGAATTTCCCTTTTCCGGCGCTGCCGCTTCGCCGGAACCCGTCCGGGGAAGGATGCGGTTCTGCCATGCCGGCAGACGGGTCAGCAGGATTTCATCGGTCGCCAGATAATCCGGCGCGAGATTCTCCAGACGTTTTTCCATGAACGATCTGCCTTCCGGTGGAAGAACCGACAGGACCAGCCCCAGTTTCAGGGCGGTCAGCAGGGCCACCAGAAAGTCGATGCCGAGGGGATGGAGAATACAGACCGTCTGCCCGGCCTGCACACCGAACCGCCGCCAGGCCGCCGCCCGTTTCTCGACCTGAACGCCCAGATCGGCATAGGTGATTTTCTGCCAGCCGCTGCCGGGATCATACCAGAGAAAGGCCGGCGGCGAATCCGGGGCGCTTCTTCCGCTGTTTCTGCCGATGATGTCATGGTAAAAGTCGTACCCCCGGAAGGGAACGCTTTTGGGCGGCCACGGAAAACGGTTCTTCTGGATCTGCAGTATCTCCTGCCAGAAGCCGGGCGGGTCTCTGTAGCTCCGGTCGAGCCATGCCGGCCTGTCCGGAGAGGAAAATCCCTCGGCGGTCAGGCTTTTTTCGATGGTTTCTATGGTCAGTTCATTCGGCATGAAGACCTCGTCTCGTGGCAGGTTCGGGAGGGCGTGTCCGCTACGGGCAGACACGCAGGTCTTTCCTACTCCTCTTCATCGGAAGAGAAAATCCGCTGCAGCAGTCCTCTTCGCTTGTGATAGATTTTTTCGGCTTCGAGGATCCGGTTGCCTTCGATGTTGAGAATGTACCGGTCATGCAGAGGCTGGGGCAGCAGCATTTTCCACTGGTCTCCCGGTTCCGTGAACATGCAGTAGATTCCCAGGGCTTTCTCTTCGGGTTTCCGGATCTCGATCTGAGGATCATTCCCCGGCAGAATCGGCTCCGCCTTCAGGATACTCGGGTCCGGGGGATTGGAAAACACGATCTGTGTAATGTCCTGATAACTGTCCATC
>JBEPXL010000146.1:0-7898 GCA_041641935.1 Desulfobacteraceae bacterium
GACCATGTCCATGTGCTTGTCCACCGGAAGCAGGTCCGATACACCGGTGATGTTTCTCCCCGGCTGTTCCAGATTTTTGACCAGTCCGGCCGCAACCGGATCGGTGACTGCCGTGAACAGAAACGGCGTATCCTGCATGTGGGGTGATTTCTTCAGTGCCTGGGCCACGGCCTGGGATGTGGGGGTGGCGATGGTCAGAATCAGGTCCGGCTGTTCCCCCATGATCTGGTTGGCGATCTGTCCGGCGGTGGCCATGTTGGCCTGTGCATTGTGGACATTGTAGGATACATTCAGTTCCTGTTCCGCCATATAGTCCTGAAATCCTTTCAGAACCGCATCCAGTGCCGGATGCTCCACAAACTGGCTGACAGATATGGTATAGGACTGGTCTTCCGCCGGTACACTGGTCGCGGCCAGACAGAAAATAATCATGATCAGCATCAACTTCTTCATATTCATGCGTAATACACTCCTTTATCCTTGAATGGAATTTACCTTCAGCCCGGCAAACTAATGATATAAGCAGGCACGGTTGTCAATACTTTTAAAGAGATTCTCCCGCCGCAGGATGCATTTCCACAGCGGCAGAAAAAAATGCTTGACATATCCCGTTCGAACCGATAGTCAGATAGTAAAAACAATTTAAAGTAAGGATTCGATTCAGTGACACACCTTTTTGCAGGCAGATATTTTTGGTTTTGGTATTATTTTTTCTACACCATTCGTCTGCCTGGGGTACGCTGAACCTTTACACACTCAATCGGAAATAAAAGCCGTAGGCAGACAAAGCCCACGGCTTTTTTGATTTAGAAAGGCCGTGGGGGACAAATATCCTCACGGCCTTTTGCTTTCCAGAAAGAAGGAGAACAGAGAATGAAACCGACCTACGATCTGCGTATTCAGGAATTCGTCCCGCTGGTGTCCCCGACGTCCCTGAAGGAAGACATGCCCATGCCCCGGGAGTCCACTGACACGGTGCTGAACGGGCGGGAAACAGTGGAGAATATCCTGAGCAAAAAGGACAAGCGGCTTCTGGTCATCACCGGACCCTGCTCCATCCACGATGAACAGGCCGCCCTCGAATACGCGGAACGGATCAGAGATCTGCGCAAAGAGGTGGAAGAGACCATGTTCGTGGTCATGCGGGTATACTTCGAAAAACCCCGGACCACGGTTGGCTGGAAAGGGCTGATCAGTGACCCCCACCTGGACGGTTCCTGTGACATGGTCACCGGACTCCGGAAGGCCCGCAAACTGCTCATCGAGATTACAAAGATGGGCGTTCCCACCGCAACCGAACTGCTGGATCCCATCACCCCCCAGTACATTGCCGGGCTTGTCTGCTGGGCCGCCATCGGCGCAAGAACCACCGAATCCCAGACCCACCGCGAAATGGCCAGCGGCCTCTCCATGCCGGTCGGTTTCAAGAACTGCACGGACGGCAGCCTCTCTACCGCCGTCAATGCCATGATCGCCGCATCCGCTCCCCAGCATTTCCTGGGCATCGATCAGGAAGGCCGGACCTGCATTGTCAACACCACCGGCAACAACTACAGCCATCTCGTTCTCCGGGGCGGCAAGCGGCCCAACTACGACTCGGTCAGCATTGCCGAAGCCATTGGAAACCTCCGGGAGAAAAATCTGCAAGATGCTCTGATCGTGGACTGCTCCCATTCCAACTCAAAGAAAAAATACAATCTGCAGGAAGTGGTCTGGCGGGATGTGATCAACCAGCGGATGGACGGCAACGACGGCATTATCGGCCTGATGCTGGAAAGCAATCTCGAAGAGGGGAGCCAGAAGAACACCGGTGATCTTGCCACCATGAAATACGGCGTCTCCATCACCGATGCCTGCATTTCCTGGGAGACAACGGAACGGCTCATCCGTTCGGCCCATGAGCAGATGCGCCGGTACTTCCAGGTGGACAAGTCCTGCGATCCCAATGAAATTCCCCGGTACTCGGCGGCCTGAGCGGGGTCATCATGAAAACCCTCGATATTCAGGGAAGAAGCGGCCCCTCGGCCATTCACGTCGGTGAGGGGCTCGACAATCTTCCGGCATACCTTCCCCGGGGCCGGTCGGTCATCATCACCGACACCAACGTAAACCAACTCTACGGAAACCGGTTTCCGGACGCCGCGGTGATCGAAATCGGAAGCGGCGAAGGGATCAAAACCCTGGAGACGATGCAGGAGATTTTCGACCGCCTCATCGCATGCGAGGCGGACCGGTCCACTTTCATCGTCGGCATCGGCGGCGGTATTGTCTGCGACATGACCGGCTTTGTCGGCTCCACCTATCTCCGGGGCGTCCGGTTCGGTTTTGTGGCATCGACGCTGCTGGCCCAGGTGGATGCCAGCGTCGGGGGCAAGAACGGGGTCAATTTCCGCGGGTACAAGAATATGGTCGGCGTGTTCAACCAGCCGGAATTTGTACTCTGCGATCTCGATCTCCTGTCCACCCTGCCGGAGCGGGAAATTCACTGCGGGTTTGCCGAAATCGTCAAGCACGCCGCCATTGCCGACGCAGCACTTTTCGCCTTTATCGAAGAGAATGCCGGCGCGGCCCGGAACCTGGACCGGGCGGTACTCGAACGGCTGGTTTATGATTCCGTGGTGATCAAAGCCGGTATCGTGAACCGGGATGAACGGGAGGCAGGCGAACGGCGGAATCTCAACTTCGGCCACACCTTCGGCCATGCTGTCGAAAAGATTGCGCAGGTTCCCCACGGGGAAGCGGTCAGTATCGGCATGGCGGTTGCGGCATCTCTCTCCGCAAAGCGGGGACTTCTCGATCCCGGCGATGCTGCGCGGCTTGTCCGTTTGCTGAACCGTCTCCACCTGCCCACGCGACTTTCCATAGACCCGGCAAAGGCCATTGACGCCCTGCGCCATGACAAAAAACGGGAGGGGGATGCGATCCACTTTGTCCTGCTCCGCAGCATCGGCGAATCGGTGATCGAGGCAATATCCATCACAGAACTGGAGGCCGTAGTCCATGAACTGTATCAGTGCTGAATCCCTGTATGATCTTGTCACAGACCCTGTTTCGGATGACGAAACAGGTGAACGCTCACCTGTCAAACCGTCCGGTCCGGCGGTTCTGGAAAAAGAAGACCGTCTGTCCCCGGATATCGAAAGCGATCTGACCTACACCCCCGTCATGGCCCCGGCCCAGCTGCAGCGGTTCCTGCCCCTCTCCGGGGCGGCAGCCCGGACGGTGGCGACGGGGCGTGAAACGATCCGGAATATTCTGCACGGCAAAGACCGGCGTCTGCTGGTCATTACCGGGCCCTGTTCTCTGCATGATGAGCGGTCGGCGCTTGCCTATGCTGAAAAGCTCCGGCGGCTGCAGGCGGAAGTGGGCAACACCATCTTTCTGGTGATGCGGACCTACATTGAAAAGCCCAGAACCCACATTGGCTGGAAAGGCATGTTCACGGACCCCCACCTGAACGGAACCTGTGACATGTCCGGCGGACTCCGCCGGGTCCGGTCCATTCTGCTCCGGATCAATGAAATGGGCGTTCCCGTCGCGACCGAAATTCTGTCGCCGGTCAGCCCGGCCTATCTGGCCGATCTGGTGAGCTGGGCCGCCATCGGAGCAAGGACGGCTGAATCCCAGACCCACCGGGAAATGACCAGCGGTCTGCCCATGCCGGTCGGCTTCAAGAACGGCACGGACGGCGGTGTTTCCACTGCCATGAATGCGGTCCGGGCGGCGCGGCATTCCCATTCTTTTCCGGGCATCGATTCCAGAGGCCGGGTCGGCATTCTCCGGACGGAGGGCAATCCCCGGGGGCATATCGTTCTCCGGGGCGGGCGGAAGCCGAATTACGACGCCGTTTCGGTCAGGGCGGTACAGTCCCGGCTCAGAGATGAGAATCTGCCTGGTGCGGTGGTGATCGACTGCTCCCACGGCAATTCCGGCAAGGATCATCGCCGGCAGGGACATGTTTTCCGGGATGTTCTGGCCCAGCGGCTGTCCGGTAACCGGCACATTGCCGGCCTGATGCTGGAAAGCCACCTCCACCCGGGGCGACAGAACCTCGCAGAAGACCTGTCCCGGCTCCGGTACGGCGTCTCCGTCACCGATGCCTGCATCGGATGGGCGGAAACCGAATCCCTGATCCGGGAGGCGGACCGGCGATTGCGGAGTGATTGACAAAAAAGGTTTACAGCGCGGAACCATCGTGATGTATGTAATCAGAAATCTGTACCGGCAGTACCGGTTCCCGAATGGAAGAACGACATGGATGAACAGACAGAAGCACGTATTACCGAACTCCGGCAGGCCATCGACAGAATCGATGATCAGCTGCTGGATCTGATCAATACCCGTCTCCAGCTGGTGACGGATATTGGCGCGATCAAGGCGAAAGAAGGGCGGCAGGTTCTCGACAGCGCCCGGGAGAGCGCCATTTTCAAGCGTCTCCTTGATCGAAACCAGGGGCCCCTCAACGAACGGGTACTCCGCCATCTTTTTACCCAGATCATGGCCGCTTCCAGGCAGCTCCAGAGCCCCCACCGGGTCACTTTTCTGGGGCCGGAAGCCACCTTTACCCATATCTCCGCCATGAACCACTTCGGTCATTCGGTGGAATACATTCCCCAGCCGAGCATTCAGGATGTCTTCAATGAAGTGGAGAAGGGAACCTGTCATTACGGCGTGGTTCCGGTGGAAAATTCCATTGAAGGAGCGGTCAACCATACCCTGGATCTCTTTTTCGAGTCGGAACTGAAAATCTGCGCGGAACGGTATCAGCCGGTCTCCCACGATCTCCTCTGCCGGGACGGGAGCATCCGGGACATCCGGAAAATCTACTCCCATCCCCAGGCCTTTGCCCAGTGTCGCCGGTGGCTGCAGAAGTATCTGCCCGAGGCGGTGCTGATCGAATCCCAGAGCACGGCCCATGCCGCGCGTCATGCCGCCGGAGAGCCGGGAGCGGCGGCCATCGCCAGCAGTGAGGCGGCCCATATCTACAGTCTGGAAGTCGTGGCCTCCCGGATTGAGGACGTGGCACGGAACACCACCCGCTTTCTGGTCATCGGAAAAGATGAAATCCACCGGACCGGTGATGACAAGACCTCCCTCATGTTCGTTACTTCCCATGTCCCGGGGGCGCTCTTCAAAGTCCTCAAACCCCTGGCAGATTCCGGCATCAACATGGTCAAACTGGAATCCCGGCCCACCAAGCATGAAAACTGGAGCTATTTTTTCTTTGTCGATGTCCAGGGACATATCGAAGATGAAATCATCCGCGACACCGTTGAAAAGATGAGCCAGCTCTGTCTTTTCCTCAAGATTCTGGGTTCCTATCCCCGGGCGAATGAAAAATGACCGGCATTGACACCAGTACCGCTCTCTACGGCGTCTTCGGTGATCCCGTGGCCCACAGCCTGAGTCCGGTGATGCACAACAGCGCGTTCCGGCATCTGGGGGAAAACGGTGTCTATCTCGCCTTCCGGGTGACGGACATCCCGTCCGCGGTTGTTGCCATCCGGGCGCTGAACCTGTCCGGTATCAGTGTGACCATTCCCCACAAGGTTTCCATCCTTCCCTTGCTGGATGACGTCACTCCCTTGGCCCGGAAAATCGGTGCGGTCAATACGGTGATCAACCGGGACGGAAAACTGACCGGTGACAATACGGACTGCAGGGGTGCTGTCAGGGCGCTTCTGGACGCAACACCGGTCAGCAGGAAACGAGTGGCAGTCCTCGGCGCCGGCGGCGCGGCGCGGGCCATCGGATATGGGCTTATGGAAGAAGGAGCAGCGGTAACCCTTGTCAACCGCACCATTCCCAGAGGCGAGGAACTGGCGGGTGAAATGAGGGCGGACTTCTGTCCCCTCGAAGATTTTTCCGGCGGTCATGATATTCTGGTCAATACCACTTCCGCGGGCATGACGCCCTATACCGATGCCATGCCGGTTTCATCCGGTTTGCTTGATCCGGACATGGTGGTCATGGACATTGTATACAATCCCCTGGAAACCCGGCTTCTTGCCGAAGCCCGTCGGCGCGGTTGCATTACGGTGGACGGTGTTGCCATGTTCGTTTACCAGGGCGCCATTCAGTTTGAAATGTGGACCGGGCGGCAGGCCCCGCTCGATGTGATGAGAACCGCAGTCCTGAAAGCACTGGAACAGAAATGATTGAAGTTCAGCCGGTCCGGACCGTCAATGCCGAGGTGACGGTTCCGGGCTCCAAAAGCTATACCCATCGGTTGTTGATCGCATCGGCCCTGTCCGACGGTCCCTGCACCGTCCGCAATGCCCTCCGGAGTGAAGACACGAATCTGACCCTGGCGGCGCTGTCCCGCATGGGCGCGGACGTCCGGGAGGAGGGGGATGCCCTTGCCATTCGCGGGACCGGCGGCCGTCTGACTGCTTCAGATGAGATTTATCTGGCCAATTCCGGCACTTCCATGCGCCTGCTGACGGCGGTGGCTGCGCTGGCACAGGGAACGACCGTGCTGACCGGAACGGACCGGATGAAAGAGCGGCCGCTGCAGGATCTGCTGGATGGTCTCGCGCAGATCGGCGTGGACGCCCGCTCCATTGAAGGCAATGGATGTCCCCCCGTCCGGGTGACCGGCGGAGATGTCCGGGGCGGTCATGTCCGGCTCCGCTGCGGCGTCAGCAGCCAGTATCTCTCCGGACTGCTGCTGACGGCGCCCTGCACCCGGCAAGGCATGGACATAGAAGTGGTACAGGGACCGGTGTCGAAACCCTACATCGATCTTACCCTTGACGTAATGGAACGGTTCGGCGTTGCGGTGCAGCGGGAGGGGTATGAGCGGTTTCATGTCAGCGGAGGCCAGGTGTACCGCTCCGGCGCCTACGTGGTGGAGACGGACGCCTCCAACGCCAGTTATTTCTGGGCGGCGGCGGCGGTCACCGGCGGAACGGTGAAGGTGCGAAACATTCATCCCGATTCCCGGCAGGGCGATATCCGGCTTCTGGACTGTTTCCGGCAGATGGGGTGTACCGTCGCCGATGATGCCGGTGGCATTACTGTCACCGGTGGACCCCTTACGGCCATCGACGTGGATATGGGCGACATGCCCGACATGGTTCCCACCCTCGCCGTCGTGGCGGCCTTTGCTGAAGGAACCACCACCATCCGGAATGTGGCCCACCTCCGGGCCAAGGAGTGTGACAGGCTGAGTGCCGTCGCAGCGGAATTGTCCAGAATGGGAGCCGATGTCCGGACAACGGAAGACAGCATCGCGATCCGCGGCGGTTCTCTCTCCGGAGCGGAAATCGAGACCTATGACGATCACCGGATCGCCATGTGTTTTGCAGTGGCCGGACTTCGCGTGCCGGGTGTCCGCATAAAGGACGAGGCATGTGTGGGCAAATCCTTTCCCGGTTTCTGGGATGTATTTGCGGAGCTTTACCCGAAATGAACCTGTTTCTGACCGGCTACCGGTGTACGGGGAAAACAACGGTGGGAAAGCTTCTGGCCCGTGATCTGGGCTGGCGTTTTACGGATACGGATGCGGAAATCGTCCGGACGGAGAAGATGACCGTCCGGGAAATGGTGGCGCGGCATGGATGGGCGTATTTCCGTGAAAAAGAACGGGAGACGGTACGCCGGGTATGCCGGAAAAACCGGCAGGTGGTCGCCACCGGCGGCGGCGTCATTCTGAATCCTGACAATGTCGCGGATATGAAGGCAGCCGGAAAAGTGATCTGGCTCCGGGCGTCACCGGAGAACATCCTCCACCGGATGAACGCGGACGACAATACGGAAGGCCAGCGTCCCGCCCTCACGGATCACGCACTGGCACAGGAAGTGGAAGATACACTGGCCGAACGCCTGCCGCTCTACAGCGCAGCGGCGGATATGACAGTGGATACCGACACGGCAGAGATTGAGGAAATCTGCAC
>JBEPXL010000147.1:0-6664 GCA_041641935.1 Desulfobacteraceae bacterium
ATTGATCTGGCCCACACCCTCACCTACAAGGGGATGAACATTTTCCCCGGCTACGGGGCCGACCTGCCCACGCAGTTGTGGATCGGGGCCCGGTATCTCCAGGCGTTTTCCCTGCTGGCGGTTCCGTTTCTGACCCGGCGGCGGGTGCATCTGGAATGGGTCGCCGCCGGATACGCTGTCGGGACAGCGGCGCTCCTCTATGTCATCTTCGGCGGATATTTCCCGATCTGCTTTGTGGAAGGAGAGGGGCTGACCCCCTTCAAGGTCATCAGTGAATATGTCATCTGTGCCATTCTCCTGATGACGATCTGGTTCATGACACGGGTCAGGAAACAGTTCGATGCCACGGTATTCCGGATGCTGGTCGGCGCCATCGGCGTGACCATTCTGGCGGAACTGGCCTTCACCTTTTATGTCAGCGTCTACGGCCTGTCCAACCTGGTGGGCCATTTTTTCAAGATTATCGCCTTCTTCCTGATCTACCGGGCGGTGATCGAGGTCGGCCTTTCCCGGCCCTGCAACCTGCTTTTCCGGGATCTCCGGAAACGGGAAGCCGATCTCCAGCGGAGCGAAAAGCTGTTCCGGGGGATCTTTGAACACTCTCCCATCGGTGTCGCCCTGGTCAGTACCGACGGCCGCCCCTGTTTCACCAACCGGGCCTACCAGCGGTTCTGCGGCTATGATGGCGATGAACTGGCGGACAAGGTCTTTGCCGAATTCACCCATCCCGATGATGTTGCCGGAAACATGAAACTCTTCCGGGAACTGGCGGCGGGGGAGCGGGACACCTACCGGATGGAAAAACGGTATATCCGCAAAAACGGAGAAGAGGTCTGGGGAAATTCCCATGTGACCGCCATCCGCAATCCCGACGGGCAGCTCCAGTGGATTATCGGCCTTGTGGAAGACATTACCGAGCGGAAACGGTGGCATGATGACCTGCAGCGGCAGTCCCGGATCAACAGGGCACAGGCCGAAATCGCCCGGGCCCTCACCGCGCCGGAGGCGTCTGCCGACGATGTCTGCCGGGTCGTTCACCACTGGGCCATGCAACTGACCGGAAGCCGGTTCGGGTTTGTGTCCATTATAGACCCCGGCAACGGCGACTGCCTGGGCCATACCCTCTCCGAGATGATCAGTGACGGAAGCTGCCGTCTCACGGACAAGCTGCCCGTGTTCCACAAAGGGGACGACGGATACGGCGGTCTGTGGGGATACGCCCTCGATACCCTGACCGGTTTTTACACCAATACCCCTTCGGATCATCCTGCGTCCGGACATCTGCCCGAAGGCCACCTTCCCATCCGGCGCTTTCTTTCGGTTCCGGCCATGCTGGAAGGCCGTGCGGTGGGGCAGATCGCCATCGCCAATCCGGACAGGGATTACACCCATGAAGACCTGGCGGTGATCGGAAGCCTCTCCCATCTCTACGCCCTGGCCATCAACCGGATGCGGACCGAGGCGGAGCTGATCGAGGCACGGGAAAAGGCCGAAGCCGCCGCAAAGGCGAAGTCGGATTTTCTGGCGACCATGAGCCATGAAATCCGCACCCCCATGAACGCCGTGGTGGGCATGGCCGGCATGATGCTGCAGACCCCGCTCAATGAAGAGCAGCGGGATTATATGGATACCCTCACCGTTTCCTCCCGGCACCTGCTGGACGTGATCAATGATATCCTCGATTTCTCCAGGATCGAAGCCGGAAAGTTCCATCTGGAAAACAGGGACTTCGATCTTCACGATCTCGTTTACAGTTCTGTAAAGGTGCTGGCCGCCCAGGCAAGGCAGAAAAAGATCCGCCTCGGGGTGGAAATCCAGGACGGCACGCCCCGGTACGTCTGCGGAGATCCGGCACGGTTCCGGCAGATCATCTTCAATCTGGTGGGCAATGCGGTCAAGTTCACCGGACACGGGGTGGTCCGTGTCGTTGTCGGCCCGGCCGTTCCGTCATCCGACGACCGGGGGCGTTCCTGCATTCAGGTGTCGGTGTCCGATACCGGTATCGGTTTTTCCATGGAAGACAGCAAACGGATTTTCGACAGCTTCGCCCAGGCCGGAGGAGACGGCGGATATCGGCAGTACGGCGGAACCGGGCTGGGGCTTGCCATCTGCAGAAAGCTGGTCCGGATGATGGGCGGCGAGATCGGTGCGGAGAGTGTTCCGGGGAAGGGAAGTCTCTTTTCCTTTACCGCGTTTCTGTCACCGGGGAACCGGAAGAAGATTGCGCTGCCCCCCGCTGCTGTCATGGAAACGGATCATCAGCCGGATCTGGAAGTGCTGCTGGTCGAGGACAATCCCATCAATGTCAAGGTCTCCTCCATCCAGATGACCCGGCTGGGATACCGGGTCCATGTGGCACAGAACGGCCGGCAGGCCCTTGACATGCTGGCGCGGCTGCCGGTGCAGATTGTCTTCATGGACCTGGAAATGCCGGTGATGGATGGGCTGACGGCGACCCGCTGCGTCCGGAACGGAGAGGCCGGGGCGGACAGGACCGGTATCCCCATTGTCGCCATGACGGCCCATTCCTTCAATGACATCAGGGAAAGCTGCTTTGAGGCGGGGATGGATGATTTTGTCATCAAGCCGGTGCAGCAGACGGACATCCGCGAGGCCGTGGAACGGATGATCGTCCGCCGCCGCCTGACCCTGCCCGGTGATGACCAGGACCACCCGTCCGAAGACCGTCACACGGTTCTGAACCGGAAAAAGGCGCTGGCCCGCCTCGGCGGGGATGAAGAACTCCTGGACCAGATCCATGACACCTTTCTCCAGTGCTATTCCTGGCACATCGACAGCCTTGACGAGGCCGTATCGGCGGAGAATCTGGAGATGATCGGTATCCTCTCCCATGACCTCAAGGCCAACACCGGCACCATCGGGGCCGATTACTGCAGCATGCTCGCCGCCCGGATGGAGGAGATGGCCCGCACCGGCCATATGGATCAGGTTCGGCACCTCTATCCGTCTCTGATGGAAGAACTGGAAACCATCCGACACCTTCTGGGCGAAACCGGACCGGAAACGGTGGCGGACCTGATCGCCTAACCGGAACCGCCGCCCTTGATCGTCACCGGAATACCGGCCACGGTCCAGATGACCCGGTCGGCGCAGGCGGCGATCCGCTGGTTGAGGGTCCCGACCCAGTCCCGGAACTGCCGGGCCAGCGCATTCTCCGGAACGATGCCGCCCCCGACTTCGTTGGAAACAAGAATCACCGGGCACTGCGCCGCTTCCAGGGCTTCGGCCAGCCGGTCGATCCAGAGCGGCATCCGGTCGCTGCGTTCCGGGTCCAGAAGCAGGTTGGTGGTCCAGAGGGTGAGGCAGTCCACAAGGAGGACACCGGATTCCCGGCTGGTGTCCCGGATGGTGTCCGGCAGGTCAAGGGGTGCTTCCACCGTTTTCCATGTCCTGTCCCGGTCCGCCTGGTGCTTCCGGACCCTGTCCCGCATTTCATCGTCATAGGGAACACAGGTGGCGACGTAGACCCGGTTCGCCGGGGCCGTCGCCTCGGCCAGTTCCTGGGCATGGCGGCTTTTCCCGCTCCGGCATCCCCCGATGACAAAGGTGATCTTCGGCATGTATCTGTTCTCCTTCGCTGTAGAGTGGACTACTCGATCCGCACCGGTTTGCCGGGATCACTTTCCACATTGTTCCGGGAAACCGCCGTCACCAGAAGCACATCCCCCCGGTGGAGCCCGTCTGCCACGGTCAGGGACGGTTCCCCGGTGACGCCGATGAGGCTGGCGGCATCCTCCAGGGATTTTCCCGCCGTCAGATCTTCCTGAAAGGCCGCGTAGACGGCGTATTTCCGCACCGATGCATCGGTATTGTCCCACGTCAGCCGGACACCGCCCCTGCCTTCGGGTTTCAGGACAATGTTGACCGGCGCGTCCGGCGCGTCGGTGTCAAGCCAGGGCATCACCGGCGGCAGGGCGGGAGTGGCGTAGAGTCCTTCCCGGAGCATGGCCTTGAGGGCTTCCGGCCCCAGCAGTTCGCCGTCCTCGCCCACGGCCCGATAGAAGGCGTTGCCCAGCACATTCCGGCTCCGGTTGTCCCGGTTGAGATGCACCTGCCGGATGATATCGTAGGGCGACCGGGGTTTGGAACCCGACTCCTCCGGTGATTCGGTCCGGACATAGTAGACGATCTGGCCGGGATAGATATGACGCCCGGCCCGCTTGACCTTCTCCGCCCACCAGGGGAGCAGTTTTTCATAGTCCGGATTGCCGCCGGTGTTCCAGTAGAGCTGGGGCGTCAGGTAATCGATGCTCTTTTCTTCCAGCCAGGCCAGCGCGTCGCTGTAGATGGCGTCATAGGCGCTCATGCCGACGGTTCCGGAGGGACTGTTCCGCTGCCAGATGCCGAAGGGGCTGATCCCGAACCGGACATGGGCTTTTACCGCCTTGATTTCCTCATTGACCTGCCGGACGAGGCGATTGACGTTTTCCCGGCGCCAGTCCCCGATGCTGCCGCGTCCCCTGCCGTACTGCCGGAAGGTGTCCCGGTCTTCCCCCCGGACCCCCCCGAAGCCGCCCACCGGGTAGGGATAGAACATGTCGTCGAAATGGATGCCGTCCACATCATACCGCCGGACAATATCGCCCACCACGCGGGTGACATGGTCCGTCACCGCCGGAATGCCCGGATCGAGCATTTCATAGCAGGCGTTTTTTCCGTCCTGCAGGCGGAACCGGATAACCCAGTCCGGATGGCTGCGGACGACATGGCCTTTTGCAAAGTTGCCGGAACCGCTGCTGCAGCGTTTCGCGAGACGGGTCCGGTAGGGATTGAGCCAGGCATGGAGTTCCATGCCCCGGTGGTGGGCTTCGGTGACGGCAAAAGAGAGGGGATCATAGCCGGGATTCTTCCCCTGGGTTCCCGTCAGCCGGGCGGACCAGGGCTCGATATCCGATGCGTACAGGGCGTCGGCTTCGGCCCGGACCTGGAGCAGAACGGCATTGATGTTGAGCTGCTTGAAGGTGTCCAGCATTTCCCGCAGGGCGGCTTTCTGTTCCGCGACCGTATCCTGTTTGTCCGGCCAGTCGAGATAGCTGACCCAGACCGCCCGGAACTCCCGTGCCGGATTGGTGGAGAGGGTCGCCTCCGTGCGGGCCTCGGAGACATTGAAGACCACATGCCGGTCCCGTGCCTCGCCGAAAAGGGTATCCGTCAGGCGGGTATAGGTGCCGGCATCCCGGACCGTAAACCGGAAGGTCTGTTCATACATGTCCGGCTCGCCCAGGGGAACCGGTTCCGCCGGATTCTTGCCGATATTCGGGTCCAGGGCGTGTTCGGTGATGATCTCTTCAATGCGCGGAAAATAGGTCAGCCGGGTTTTCACCGTCAGGACACAGTCAGTCTTGAAATGGATGCCCGCCTTCTTCCGGAGCCGTACCTGCAGGGTTCCGGTTTCATGGGGAATCTCGGCAGGGACGATCAGGTCATGATATCCCGGCGCGCTGAACCGCAGCAGATGGGGCGTGGGCCGGGACATGGTTTCCTGTTTCTCTTTGGTTTCGAGAATCTCCTTTTCACCCCCCGGAGACTCCCGGTACTGGTTCTTGAGCAGGCGGATTTCACTGACCGGATAGGTCAGCGTCACCGCCGCCGGGGTTCTGGACACATAGCGCCCGTCCACCCAGAGCGCTGCCGGGGGATCGCTTTCCACCTGCAGGGTCTGCTCCTCCGGTGCGGTGGTGATGCCTTCATAGAGCCAGTTTTCGTCCCAGTAGGTTCTGGGCGCGCAGCCGGCCAGGTACAGCAGTATGATCAGAAGGGTCCAGACGGACCATCGCAAGGGAATCATGGTGTTTGGATACCTCACATCGTGTTGTTGGGTGTCTGTATCTGATGAATGCCCCGGACTGGTCATCAATTGTCCAGAAGGGGATCAGAAAAATTCGGGAAGAAACCGTCGCCGGGGAATTGGGAAGGTACAATGGACGACAGCCCCAATTTGAGCAGAATGACCGGGGAACGTCAAGGACTTTTTCACACCGGCGGAAGGGGCTGCGAAGCGCGCGGCGGAACCATATCCGCATTGACAACCGGTACGCCTTCCGGCATAAGATGAAGAACAGTGACGGAATCCCTGAACCGCCGCTTTTCCGGCGATAGGAGACAGATATACCAGTGAACACCATATTTATTCCTCAAACATCGTTCTGCCGCTTAATTTCCTGCCTTTTGCTTGCGTTTCTGCTGACCGTCCTCATCTCCGGCTGCGGAAAAAGCGATGATCCCCTCGAAGCGGATGCCGAACCCCTGTTTCTCTCCCAGACGCCTGAAGACGCCGTCATCGAGATCGGAACCCCGGCAACCTACACCTTTCTGGCGACCGGCGGGGAAGGGGACTACACCTGGGCAAGCGAACTCAGTACCTCTCTTAAATCCATCCAATTTTCCTTTGTCAGCGGCGGCAGTGTGGCCACCCTGACCTATAACGGCGGGGATACTCAAACCGGCGTGGTGAACATCACGGTGACCGACGGGGGCGGGGAGACGCAGACCCGGGTTCTCTTTGTGGAACTGCCCGAATCGAATCTGTCCCTGAGCCAGCAGGGAGAGGACTTTACCATCGGGACTGCCGGGCAGATACGCCTCGATGCCGCCGGCGGATTCGGCGATCTCTCCTGGGCCATCGATTATTCCGGCGGCCTCA
>JBEPXL010000147.1:6674-7867 GCA_041641935.1 Desulfobacteraceae bacterium
TCACCTTTGACGACGCAACGGATTCGGCCCTCCTTCTGTACAATGGTGAAACAACCGCCCCCGGTGTGATTACGGTGTCGGTGACCGACGAACTCGGAACCACACAGAACCTGCTCATCGGCGTCTCCGGTCAGCTCAATTTTGCTGCGGACCTGTCGGTGGAACCGGGAACGGTCAATCCGGGGGGAACCGTCGTGGCCGTTTTTACGCTGACACGGCAGGATACGGACCAGCCGGTGGCGGGAAGCGGGGTCACATTCCAGGTGACGGACGGTCCGGCCCGTTTTATCGACACCGATGGTGAGGAGGATAACCTCTCCACCGGAACCAGTCCCACCGACTCCAACGGGACTGTCTTTGTCCGGCTGCTTGCGGAAGAACCGGTTGAATCCGATACCGTTATCATCAAGGCGGTTGCGGATAACGGCGCATCCGCCAGCGCGACCTTTACCGTCGAGGAAACCGCCGGGCGCATCGAATTCTCCGGCGGTTCGCCTGCCACCTTTGTCCATGCCGGTGCCTTACCGGCCGGGGAGATCGAGTGGTCACAGAGTTATACCCTCACCTATCTGGACGCGGACGGAGAACCGATTCCCGGTGCGGTGCTGGTACTGGATACCACGCTCACTTCCCCGTCGGTCCAGTCCGTCACCCTCGGTGACGGGACGCCCCTCCCGGCCACGATCATCACCAACGATGACGGCACATCACCCTTTGTACTCAATTTCACGGTAACCCATGATGACATTCCGGCGGATACGGAACGGACCATCGGCAGTCTGGTGCTGGTGGGAACCAGCGGGGACGGGGACCGGGGCTCCCGGGCCATTCTGTTCAATGTCCGCACCGAAGATGCGGAAGCGGCGGAGCCCCTGGAGATTTCGCCGTCTTCCGTGACCGTGTCGGACAGTGACGTGGTGGCCTTCAACGCCAGCGGGGGCGTTCCGCCCTACCAGTGGTCCCTGTCCGGTTCCGGTTCCCTGAGTACCAGCACGGGAACCAGCACCGTCTACCGCGCTTCCTTCCCGGCAGGCAATGCCGCCGTGATTGTCCGGGACAGCGCCGGCAATTCCTTTGCGGCGGATATTTCCTCGGCGGCCCCGACGGGACTGACCCTCGCCCCGACCAGTGCGGCGGTGACGGCCGGCGGCATTACCGCATTCACCGCCACCGGGGGCGTACCGCCGTACCGC
>JBEPXL010000148.1:0-7836 GCA_041641935.1 Desulfobacteraceae bacterium
CTCAAATCGAAGCTGCCGCCGAGCGTGGGGCCGAAGCTCTTCAATCTGATGCTGACCCAGATGGTCAGGGAAGAGCATCTGGCCCAGGAGGGGGACCGGGTCCGTCTGGCATCCCACAGCGTTGCCCTGGGAGCGGACCAGGCCGATGTACGCAAACAGATTCTGGACACCTACGCCGACAGCGGTCTGACCCCCCCCTATTTCAGGGATCTCTGCGCCGGTAAAAAACTCGATCCGTCCCAGGCCAGGGATGTGCTGATGACCCTGATCGACGAAGGACTGATTGTCAAAGCAAAGGAAGACCTCTATTTTCATGCCCCTGCGATCGAGGATCTGAAACGCAGGACGGTTTCATTTCTCAAAACCAGTGAAGAAATGACAACGCCGCAGTTCAAGGAAATTGCCGGGGTTTCCCGGAAATACCTGATTCCGCTGATCGAATATTTTGATGCCTTGAATGTAACCATCCGGATTGGCGATATTCGCAAACTGAGAGGTCGTTAACCGTGTCATAATCGACATACTGAAGGAGATCATAATGGAAGCACAGCCAAACGGTGGCGGCGGCAAGAGGCCTTCAAAATGGACGATTATCATTATATTCGTGGTAATTGTTCTCTTCTGGATATTCTGGACGATGGTCGGTTTTGTTGATGATTCCCCGAAACAGGAGCTTATGGGGGAAACCCAGCAGAGCCAGGACAAAGCCCCGACGCCCCTCAATCCGACCGGCGAGCATGACATGGAGCGGCCCTCCCGGGTCAATCCGCCCCCGCAGCGCCAGGATCCGGCCCAGCAGCCGCTGGAGGAGCCGTTTCTGACGCCGGCGGAAAAGGGAAGAAATAACAACAACTAAAGAACCGCGGGGTTAATTTTGTCGATGCCGGGGTTCAGCCAGCGGATGTGACCTGGTCACCACACGGACCACCTGATGCCGCCTCCTCAAGTTCACCCTCAACGGATCATCTGAACGACAAACGAATGGAAACAACATACACCAGAATCAGAGACGAACTGCTGCAGATCGATGAGGAGACCCTGCCGCTGTTTGCAACAGCGCGCGGAATGACGGGAGCGGAAGACGACACCTTCCGCTCCTGGGAAGAACAGTGCCGGGATATCCGGCGGCAGCTTTCCGAAGACCTGCTCCGGGTCGCGGTGGTCGGACCCATCAAGTCGGGCAAGAGTACCTTTGTCAATTCCCTGTTTGCCGGCGATTACCTCAAGCGCGGGGCAGGCGTCGTCACCGCCATCGTGACCCGCATCCGACGGGGAGACCGGCTCCGGGCCACCCTGTTTTTCAAATCATGGGACGAGGTCAATGCCGACATGGAACAGGCGATGGTCCTCTTTCCGTCCCTGGAATGGCGATCGGAAACCGAGCGGTTCGATATCCGCCGGGACCGGGACCGGACCGAACTGCTGGCGGCCTTTGAAAACCTGAATCCGGCCGAAGCCGGGTTGATCGTCAGCGACGCCCGGAACACCGACAGCGTTCTCCTCGACGCCTACCTGAAGGGGTATGACCGGGTGAAGGATATTCTTTCCGACGAGCCCGTGACACTGGAATACAGCGGAGAGCAGTTCGAAACCCACAAGGACTTCAGCGGCGACGATACGCTGGCCGTCTATCTCCATGACATTGCCCTGGAGATCGACACCGGTGACATGGAAACGAATATCGAAATCGCCGACTGTCAGGGGAGCGATTCGCCCAACCCGCTCCATCTGGCCATGATCCAGGACTACCTCCTCCGCACCCATCTGATTGTCTACGTGATCAGCAGCCGCACCGGACTCCGCCAGGCGGATATCAAATTCCTGTCCGCCATCCGGAAGATGGGGATCATCGGCACCGCTCTCTTTCTGGTCAATTTCGATTTCGGGGAACACGAGGACGTGGACGACCTGAACCGGCTGGTGGGGAAGGTGCGGGAGGAACTGGCCCTGATCACGCCGTCTCCGGCGGTCTACTCCGTTTCCGCGCTCTACAATCTCTTTGCGGCCAGAGAGGAGAAACTCTCCACCAGAGAGAAACTCCGCTTTGCCCAGTGGAAGGCCGAAAAAGACTTCTGCCGTTTTTCCGACAAGGAAACCGGACGGTTCAACGGTGACATGCACCGGAAACTGACCCGGGAACGGTACGGACTTCTTCTGAAAAACCATCTGGAACGGCTCGATGTCATCCGCGCCGGTATGGCCCGCTGGGCCGGTGTCAACCGGGACATGCTCATGCGGGACACCATCGATGTGAACGATGTTCTGGAAGGGATGAAACAGCACCGGAAAAAGACGGACCGGCTCCGGGGGCTGGTGCGGAGTACCCTGGACGGGGCGGTCCGGGAGATCGAACAGACCCTCCGGTCGGATACGAACCGTTTTTTCGACAATCATTCCGGCGTTCTGGGGGATACCCTCCGCTTTCTCCACAGCTATGCCGTTCCCTTTGCGGAGTATGAACAGAGCGTGGAAGCCTCGGGGTTTTCCAACAGCCTTTATCTGGTGTTCCAGGAGATGAAACGGGCACTGGACACCCATCTGGCCGAGACCGTCCATCCGGAGGTGGTCCGGTTTGTCCGGGAGGAAGAGGGAAAAATCCGCGACCATTTCGCTGCCGTCGCCGGTCCCTATGACACCATGGTCCGGGATGCGCTCACCGACTACAACGAAACCATGAAAACCCTCGGCATTCCGCCGGTCCGGGACGATCTGCCCCCCCTGACCCTGCCGGACCTGGCGTCGGTGCGGGAATCGGACAATATTCAACTGCCGCCCGCGTCGGCTTCCATGTACTACAGCGCCACCATCCGGACGGAGGCGGTCATGCGCCGGGGCGCCTACCAGATGGTCCGGTTTCTGAAGAAGCTGTTCAGGCGGCCGGTCGAGGAGAAGCAGAAAGGAGATATTCGTGCCCTCAAGGCCGGAACAGTCCGGCTGAAGCGCGAAACGGAAAAATCCCTTCTGTTTCACTTCAAGGACTACCGGGAGAATATCAAGTTCCAGTACCTGATCCGGCTCGCCCGGACCCTGGCCGACCGCCTCCACGACCGTCTGATGGACCGGTTCGAAACCTATGCCGCGGACCTGACCCGTCTGGCCGAGCGGGTAACGGATCAGCGGGTGGACAAGACCACCGCCCTGGAAACCCTGGAAGCAATGGAAACGGAATGCCGCCATCTTGAGAAGCGGATCCATCACCTGCGAACAGAGATTGAACGGCTGGGCAACACCCCGGCAAAGGAAAGCAGAACCTTATGAAACGCGCACTGATTACCGGAATTACCGGGCAGGACGGGGCCTATCTGGCCGATTATCTGCTCCGGAAAGACTACGAAGTCCACGGCATCAAACGCCGTTCCTCTTCCTTCAACACCGCACGGATCGACCATCTCTACCGGGATCCCCACGAAACGGATATCCGCTTCCGGATGCACTACGGCGATCTGACCGATGCCACCAATCTGATCCGGATCATTCAGGAGGTGCAGCCGGACGAGATCTATAATCTGGCGGCCCAGAGCCACGTCAAGGTCTCCTTCGAGACCCCCGAATACACCGCCAACTCGGACGCCCTGGGAACCCTTCGGCTGCTGGAGGCGATCCGGATTCTGGGGCTGGAGAAGAAGACCCGGTTCTATCAGGCCTCCACCAGTGAAATGTACGGCAAGGTCATGGAAATCCCCCAGAAGGAGACGACCCCCTTTTATCCCCGGAGTCCCTACGGCGCCGCCAAGGTGTACGCCTACTGGATTACCGTCAACTACCGCGAGGCATACGGCATCTACGCCTGCAACGGGATTCTCTTCAACCATGAATCGGCCATCCGGGGGGAAACCTTCGTGACCCGGAAGATCACCCGTGCCGTGGCCCGGATCAAGCTGGGTCTGCAGGAGAATATCTATCTGGGGAACCTGGACGCGAAGCGGGACTGGGGCCATGCCCTGGATTATGTCCGGGCCATGTGGCGGATGCTCCAGCAGGATGAACCCGACGATTATGTGGTGGCCACCGGAGAGGCCCATTCGGTGCGGGAATTTGTGGAACAGGCGTTTCAGGAAGTCGGCATCGGCATCACCTGGGAGGGCAGGGGACTGGAAGAGACCGGAAAGGATGCGGATACAGGAAATGTACTCGTCCGGGTGGATCCCCGCTATTTCCGGCCCACCGAAGTGGAATTCCTCCTCGGGGACCCGTCCAGAGCGAAAGAAAAACTGGGCTGGACCCCGAAGATCACCTTTGCCGAACTGGTCGAGAGTATGGTACGGGAGGATCTGAAAGAAGCCAATCGGGACCACCTCTGCAGCCAGGAAGGGTTTCCCACGTATCAGCATTTTGAATAGGCTGTCAGGACAGGAATCTGATAATGGAAAAAGACGCCCGCATTTATGTGGCAGGCCACCGGGGGCTGGTCGGTTCCGCCATTCTCCGGCGGTTGAAACAGGCAGGGTTTACCAGGCTCCTGTGCAGAACCAGCCGGGAACTGGACCTGACCTGTCAGGCGGCGGTCCGTGATTTTTTTGAATCGGAGCGGCCTGCCTATGTCTTTCTGGCGGCGGCGAAGGTCGGCGGCATCCACGCCAACAACACCTATCCGGCCGACTTCATCCATGCCAACCTGGCCATCCAGACCCACGTGATCCGGTCCGCCTTTGATACCGGGGTCCGGCGGCTTCTCTTTCTCGGCAGTTCCTGCATCTACCCGAAGCGCGCGCCCCAGCCCATGAAGGAGACCCACCTGATGACCGGGCCTCTGGAGCCGACCAATTCGGCCTATGCCGTGGCAAAGATCGCGGGGATTGAAACCTGCCGGGCCTTCAACCGGCAGCACGGCACCTGTTTTCTGCCGGTGATGCCCACCAACCTCTATGGTCCCCGTGACAATTTTGACCTGGAAAACTCCCATGTGCTTCCGGCCCTGATCCGGAAATTTCATCTGGCGAAACTGGCCCGGCAGGGGAACTGGACCGCCATCGGACAGGACGAGGCCCGGTTCGGTCCGATTCCGGACGATCTGAAGATGTCCCTCGGCATTGGGAACCCCAGTGCCGCACCGGAGGTCATTTTATGGGGAACGGGTACGCCCCGGCGCGAGTTTCTCCATGTGGACGATCTGGCCGATGCCTGTCTCCATGTCATGGAAACCGTCCGGGATGACGATGCAACGCCTCTGAGTGAATTCCTCGTCAATATCGGAACCGGCGAAGATCTGACCATCCGGGCGCTGGCGGAACAGATCGCCCGGATCGTCGGGTTTGACGGCCCTGTGGTCTGGGATCCGGAAAAACCAGACGGAACCCCGCGCAAACTGCTGGATGTCTCCCGTCTCCATGCGCTCGGGTGGCAGGCGAAGATCGGCCTGGAAGAGGGCATCCGCCGCACCTACGACTGGTACCGCTCCGCCGGGGCAAACGGGGACTAATGTGCCGCTGATGATCCGACTTTTCCCTTGACCCGTAAGGGGTTTCCTTTTATTATTTCTGTTTTTCCGATTTGGCATTCCACAAAAAATTTTCTGTTCAAATTATCCACACAGGATTGGGTGAACGACAATGGTCAATATTACACTTCCCGACGGAAGTATCCGGCAGTATGAAAACCATCCCACAGGACTTGATGTCGCCAGAAGCATCTCTGACGGTCTGGCCCGCAACTGTGTCGCCATGGAAATGGACGGCGGTCTGCTCGATCTGTACCGGGAGATCGACCATGATACCGAAGTCCGGCTCGTGACCACCGCAGACCCGGAAGCCCTGGAGATTATGCGCCACAGTGCGGCCCATGTCATGGCCCAGGCCATTCTGCGGCTGTATCCCGATGCGAAACTGACCATCGGTCCGGTGGTGGAAGACGGCTTCTACTACGACATCGATATGGAACCGGTCTCCGATGAGGATTTCAAAAAGATCGAAGATGAAATGCGGAAGATCGTCAAGGAGAAGATCCCCATCCGGCGCAGGGAAGTTCCCAAGGATGAGGCAATGGCCTTCTACAGGAATGAGCCTTACAAACTGGAAATGCTCGGCGATCTGGAAGAGGGGACCATCTCCTTTTACGAACAGGGCGAATTTACCGACCTCTGCCGGGGGCCTCATGTTCCCCATACCGGCTTTATCAAATCCTTCAAACTGCTGCGGGTCTCCGGTGCCTACTGGCGGGCCGATCCGGCCAAACCGCAGCTGCAGCGGATTTACGGCATCGCCTTTTTCGACAAAAAAGAACTGAAGGAGTATCTTCATTTTCTGGAGGAGGCCCGGAAGCGCAACCACCGCAAGCTGGGAACGCGGCTCGACCTGTTCAGCTTTCATGATGAAGCGCCGGGGATGCCCTTTTTCCATCCAAGAGGGATGGTCATGTGGAATACCCTGCTGGACTACTGGCGGGAGGAACACCGGGCCGCAGGGTATGTGGAGTCGAAAACCCCCCTTATTCTGACACGGGAACTCTGGGAGCGGAGCGGTCACTGGGAAAACTACCGGGAGAACATGTACACCACCAAGGTGGATGAGATTGATTATTCCATCAAGCCGATGAACTGCCCCGGCGGCATGCTTCTCTACAAAACCCGGACCCATTCCTACCGGGAACTGCCCCTGCGGCTGGCGGAAATCGGGCTGGTGCACCGCCATGAACTGAGCGGGGTGCTTTCCGGCCTCTTCCGGGTCCGCGCCTTTCACCAGGACGACGCCCATATTTTCATGACCCCGGAACAGATCACCGACGAGGTGCTGGCGGTGCTCCGGCTGGTGGAACGGGTCTACGGAACCTTCGGACTGGGCTTTCATCTGGAGCTGTCCACCCGGCCCGAAAAATCCATCGGCACGGACGAACAGTGGGAACAGGCCACCGAAGGGCTCCGGTCGGCCCTCAACGCTTACGGCCACGAGTACCGGATCAACGAGGGCGACGGGGCGTTCTACGGCCCCAAGATCGACATCCACATCAAGGACGCCCTGAAGCGGACCTGGCAGTGCGGCACGGTTCAGCTTGACATGTCCCTGCCCGAACGGTTCGACCTGCACTATGTGGGCAGGGACAATGAAAAGCACCGGCCGGTCATGGTCCACCGGGTGATTTACGGCTCCATCGAGCGGTTCTTCGGGATTCTGGTGGAACACTTCGGCGGACGGTTTCCCCTCTGGCTCGCCCCGGTCCAGACAATTCTGCTGCCCCTCAACGACGACCTGATTCCCTACGCCGAAGAGGTCCGGAACCGTCTGGAAAAGGCTGGTCTCCGGGCCACGGTGGATGACCGGTCCGAAAGCCTCAACAAAAAGGTCCGGGAAGCCCAGCTTGACTACATTCCCCTGATCCTGACCATCGGCGGCAAGGAAAAAGAGGCCGGCACCCTGTCGGTCCGGACGCTGGACGGCACGGTCAAATACGGCATCCCCGAAGACACGTTCGTCGATACCGTTCTGGCCCATATCCGGGAGCGGAAGCTGGAACTGGATCTGTTCGGGGAATAGGTGACGCTTCCTGTGACGGAGCCGGGGCGGACCCGCCCCGGTCTGTGCCCGGCATGAAACGTGCCGCTGCCCGTTTTGCTGCTCACTGGCTTCCGGTTTTCTCCTACTGCCTTCTGATCTTCCTGCAGTCGGCGCGCCCGTCTCCGGTCCGCATGGCGGTTCTGCCCCATGCGGACAAGCTGTTTCACTTCGCCGGTTATGCCCTTCTCGGCGGGCTGGTCTTCCGGGCGGTCATGGCGTCATGGCAGAGGATTCCCCCTGCCCGGATGACCGCCGTCAGCATTCTCCTCTGTTCCCTCTACGGCCTGAGCGATGAACTCCATCAGTCCCTCGTTCCGTACCGGGACGCCGATCCGCTGGACCTCCTGGC
>JBEPXL010000149.1:0-7833 GCA_041641935.1 Desulfobacteraceae bacterium
TTTCCGGTTTTCCGCATTCCGTAAGACCTTGATCAGCCAGCTTTCCACCACGAGGCGTGGTTCGGAGGGTTTTTCGATCAGTTCGTCGGGTTTCTCCTCCACGACCGACAGACATTCCCTGTTGAAGAGTTCAACCAGTATGGAAGCGGCCCTCGGGCGGCTCATCTTGCCGCTGTTGATCATCTCCCGCACCGTGTAATGCTTCTCGATCATGGTCATGACTTTGTAGAGCTTGTCTTCGCCGTACCGTTCCGCCACATCGGAAGGAAGGTTTTCCGAATCCACCGACACGAATACATCCAGATCGGTCAGGATCTTGTACAGCGCCTTGGCTTCATCGATCAGACGGCTGCCCTGCAGCAGGGCCGCCATGTTGGAAATGGTAATCTGTTCGGGTTCATCAATGGTTCGTCCGTAAAACTCGAAAAAGCCCTCTTCTTCATCCATCAGACCATAAAAGGCTTCGGCCCCTTCCAGGGCCCCGAACTGGGCTTTGACCAGATTGCCCCGGTTGAACAGGATCCGGCCCAGGGTCTTTCCCTCGGAGTTGGTAAATTCCAGTTCTCCGCTTTTGTGGTTCGACTCGACAATCTGCATGACATCATTGAGATTCATCTGGGCCAGATTACCGCTGAAGTCGGCCTGTGACTTGAAGGATCGCGCCTTGGCGGCCCGCTCCAGCACCTTTTCCATCCGCTCCAGCAGAAAATCGATCTTGACCGGTTTGCAGACATAGTCATCCGCCCCCAGACGCAGGCCCTCGATCTGATCATTGGCATCGGTCCGGCCGGACAGAAAAATAAAAGGGATATTGGCGGTTCTGGAATCCTGACGCAGCTTTTCACAGAATTCATACCCGTTCATCTGGGGCATCTGAATGTCGGAAATAATCAGGTTGGGCTTCAGCTCGGGAATGCGCTTGAGCGCTTCACTGCCGCTGCTGAAATATTCCGCCTCGAAACTGGCTTTCGAGAGTCTGAATTTAAGCAGTCTTCCTATTTTCGGATCATCATCTACGATGAGAACCTTGCCTTTCATCTTCCCTCCTTGACTGCTGAAAAGGCACGTAACTTTCAGCAATGGGATTTCCCATTCTCATATGCAGCCAGGTCATCTGCCGGTATCACCGGAACCTGTTCCGGAGCTGCTCAAAAGGTATATATTTATCAAAAAATGAATCGATGCGCTATGATGTTTTTACGGTTTTCTTTCCGTGTCCTTCCCCCCGCGGAACCGCCTGCCTCCATTTGCACCCGCATCTCAAGCGTATACAGGACAGGACGCTGCCTGCCTGCCGGTTCCGATGAGCCGGAAGAATGTACCGCAAAGCGGCAGGCACTGGTCTGTTCCACTTCAGGTGATTCCTCCGTTGATAGCAGAAGCAGTAAAAAAACTCAATTTGTTTGACAGGTTGACCCTGCCGGGGGCGGTCCGGCGGGAAAGGAATCCGGAGAGGAGGAAAGCACGGGAAGGAAAAAAAGCCGGTTTTCCGGGATCAGGCGATACCGAAATCGAAGTCCCCGAGCTTGGGATTGTTCCGGTGCCGGTCACTGTCCCGCCGGGTCTTTTTGTCCAGATTCTTCCGGAGCGCATCGGTCAGGTCGATACCGGTCTGGTTGGCGATACAGGTCACCACGAACAGGACATCGGCCAGCTCATCGGCGAGTTCGCGTTCCTGTTCACCCTCCTTGAAGCTCTGGTCGCCCCAGGTGCGTGACATGATACGCGCCACCTCGCCGACTTCCTCCATCAACTGGGCCAGATTGGTCAGTTCGGAAAAATACCGGACACCGACGGTCCGGATCCACTCGTCCACCTGTTGCTGGTACTCCCGCAGGTTCAGTTCACTCATCCGGTCTCTCCTGCCGGAACCGGTCGGACGACCGGTCCCGTACATCTTTGATACGAAATGAAACTGGAAAAAAATCAGACCTGATCTATCCCGAAACACTCTCCCCAGGACTCGATCAGTTTTTCGGTCCGGTTCCGGAGGCGGCGGGAAATGATCTGCCCCACCCGTTCCATGATCCGGTATCCGAGCAGCGGATCATTTTCAAACGCGCCTTTGAGGCCGGCAGATGGAAATGCAACGGTACGGACCGGGCCCCCGCACCGGGCGGTAGCGGTCCGTTTGCGGGGACTGGCCAGGGCACTCCAGCCGAACATGTCCCCCGGTCCGACCTGATCCACCACAATCGGTTTTTCGAGGATTTCGTACCGGGCCTGGATCGCCTCTTCGTACTCGATATTGGTCCTGAGAACCCTGTCTTCAAATATGATGCTCAAATCCACATCCCCCGCCAGCACGCCGAAGAGATCGGTGGCATTGTCATTGCTGCGGAAGATGATGTCGTCTTTCCGATATTCCCGGACTTCTCCGATACCGGCGATGGTATCGGTCTGTTCCGGGCTTAACCCGCTGAAGAAATCCAGCGTCGATAACAGGTCTTTGTCCACCATACTACCTCCTTCACAAACTGAAATGTAAATATTGCGGGTCATCGGACCGATGACCGGGGTCAGCACCCTCAGCCGCCCCCGTCCCCGCCATCCCCGCTGCCGTCACTGCCCCCGTTTCCACTGTCTCCACCGTCACCGCCATTGGGATCTTCCGAAGGCCGGTCCGATGTCAGTTCCGCCAGGGTCCGGCGGAGATGATCTGATGCCGCATCTCCCGGAACCAGAAACCGGTACGCCCCGTCTGAAAAAAGAGCGCGGCGGTTGAGGCTGTCCAGAAGCGCCGCAAGGTCCGGTCCATTTTCAAATGTACCGGATTGCACATCAAAAACGATGGAATAATCCGACACCACCTGACGAATCTCCGGTGTAATGGTGATGCCGTTGACCGGATCACCGTCATGGTCGAGGGACTGGAGAAACCGGGCACGGTTCTCCACATGGGGATGGGCGACACGGTCCGCACCGGCCACCAGATCCACCGGTGTAAGGATGGATTTTCCCTTTGCTTCACCGAGCGGGAGATCGCCGATATAAAACCGGATGGTTTCCCCGGTCTGGTAATAGAAAATGCCACGGGCATCCGTGACGCCGTCATGGGTTTCGGTCTGGTAGCGGAGCCCCTCCACGGGGCTGTCGACAAAACGTCCCGATGCCAGGGCGGAACCGGTGTCGTCGCCGTCATCACTGCCGCATCCGGCAGCCATCAGCCAGAAGATCATCATCAGAACGAAAACCGAACTGCAACGGTAACGGAGGTGTTTGTAAATCATCAGCATCAGCACGTATGAAAGGGTAAACAGGTTTGATCCCATCAATGATTCTGCGAGACGGATACCTGACTGCATAGCACAGTCCTTCCAAAAGTCAAAGCGAAAGCGGAATGAGGAAATTGATTTTACCCGCCCTTTCTGATAACGCTTTTGAATCAGCCCGTTTCGTTTTCTGTCACAGACTTTCTGAACCAGCAGCAGAGAAGGTAATATGAACCCGGTTCCCATTCGATCACTATGACAAATTCCGAGAAAACAATTTTCATCTTCAGTGATTCTTCTGAAGAATGGAATTCTCTTTCCCGCATCCTGCAGCAGGAAGGCTATCTCCTGCAGACAGCGGCATGTCCGGATTCAGTTGCCATACCCGTGCGGACACCGCCCCCCGATCTGATTCTCTGGGATATCCGCTGCTTTGCTCCAGGCGGCATCTCCGCTCCCGGAGGTGCCGACCGCACAGTTCCTGTCATCGTGATCGGCCCGGCAGAACAGCAAAAAGAGATGATCGCCGCACTTTCCTGCGGCGCAGCGGATTACCTTGCCGCCACGGCGGAGCAGGCGGAAATTCTGGCACGGATCAGGCCCCATCTTTCCCTCCGGGAAAGCCGGCGGATACTGACGGAAAAGGAGGCGGCCCTTCAGAAGGAGATTGCGGAGTGCAAACGGACCGAAGCGGCGCTGCGGAAGAGTGAATCGCGGTATCTTCAGCTTTTCAACGCCATGATGGCCGGGTTCGCCCTCCATGAAGTCATCTGTGACAAATCCGGAAAACCGGTCGATTACCGGTTCCTGGAAGTGAACGCCTCTTTTGAAGAGATGACCGGCCGGACGGCGGACATGCTGATCGGCAAAACGGTCCGGGAGGTTTTTCCCGGCATCGATTCATCGCTGATAGAACAGCTCGGCATGCTTGCGCTGACCGGTGAATCGAACCGGTTCATCTCCTTTGCCGAAGAGATGGGCGGCTATCTGGAAATAACGGCCTATTCTCCGGAAACAGGAACGTTCGCCTGTCTGATCATCAACATTACAGAACGGGTAATGGCGGAAAAAGAACTGAAGATTGCGCTGGAAAAGTACCGGACTCTTTTTACCGCCTTTCCCCAGGGCGTGCTCATCACGGACAGTCAGGGGAAAATCGTGGAGGCGAATCAGGCATCGGAGCGGCTGCTCGACATGCCCCGGAATGAACAGACCCGTCGTCTGATCGACAGCATTGTCTGGGAAATCCTTCAGCCGAACGGCACCGCCATGCCGCCGGAACAGTACCCCAGCGTCCGGGCAATGCGGGAAAACCGGCTGATCGAAAGTGAAGAGATGGGAGTCGTCCACCGGGACGGACAGATTCGCTGGCTCAATGTCACCAGTGCGCCGATCCCGCTGAAGGACTACGGGATCGCCGTTACCTTCAGCAATGTGACCGAGCATAAACAGGCGAAAGAGGCGCTGCAGGAAAGTGAATCCCTGTCCCGCGCGATCCTCAACGCCCTGACCGCCCATATTGCCGTTCTGGATGGTGAGGGCAATATTACCGCCCTCAATGATGCCTGGTGGGCATTCGCCTTTGAAAACGGCGGTGATCCGGCCGCCATCGATATCGGAACAAATTATCTGGGAGCCAGTGAACGGGGCATCCATCCGGATGATCCGGATAATTCCCGGGAAGCGCTTGCGGGAATCCGCCAGGTGCTGAACCGGGAACAGATGACCTATGAAATGGTATACCCCTGCCACTCACCGGTGAGACAGCAGTGGTTCATCATGCGGGTAACCCCGCTGCGGCATCCGAACCGGGGCGTGGTGGTCGCCCATATCGATATTACCAAACGGTATGAAACAGAAGAACAGCTGAAAGCCACCCTTGCCGAAAAAGAGATTCTGCTGCGGGAGATTCACCACCGGGTCAAGAACAATATGTCGGTCATTACCAGCCTGCTCAACCTGCAGCTGCTTCAGGTATCGGATCCGTCGGTTCAGGCGGCCCTGCAGGACAGCATCGACCGGATCAGTGCCATGGCCCTGATCCACGAAACCCTCTACCAGTCCGGGAATCTCGGCTATATCGAGTTCAGGGAATACGCGGAACACCTGGTGCGCCATCTCCTCCAGATCATGAAAAACAAATCGTCTGATCCGGTCGATGTCACCGTCGAAGCCCCCAATATTCCGGTCAATTTAAAACAGGCGGTTCCCTGCGGCCTGATTCTGAACGAACTGATCACCAATGCATTCAAGTACGCCTTTCCTTCCGGCCGCGGCGGCCATATCCGGATTACCGCCCGAAAGGAAGACGACCGGATCAGCGTGACGGTTCAGGACAACGGCGTCGGTATTCCCGAAGGAACAGACGTGAATACCCTGGATTCCCTGGGCCTCCGTCTGGTGTACAACATGACCGTTCATCAGCTCAGGGGCAGCTTTGATATGAAAAGCAACGGCGGAACCCTCTTTATCCTTACCTGGCCGCTGGCCCCTCCGGTCAGCCGATAGGAAAAATCCTTTCTTTCCTTCCTGAACAGAACAGCCCCACGTCAGAGACATGGGGCTGCTGGAAACCGGCTGGTTCGATTCCAATATCCTACGCTTTTGTAGCAAAAGCCGGTATTGGCACTACATATTTGTTACGTTATTCATTTCTGAAAGACTCAGGCGGCCAGCCGCTGCGGCACTTTCTGCTGTTCGTCATGCTGCGCCCGCATCCATTTGTGGATGGTATCCCGCACGATCCGGCTTTCTTCCGGATCCGGCATGTTCACGATCAGGTCCCTGGTTTCGCCGTTTTTGAGCATGGCCATCACATTCCGCAGCTCCGGATCATCTTCATCCGGATCATCCTCTTTCTCCAGAATCCAGATATACTTCAGATCTCCGAAATCGAAACGGCAGTTGATGTGCCGCCAGGGCAGCGGCCCGTGCCAGACCGCAACCTCCTTGCGGGAGAGCCGGACCACGGTGCGGTTCATCCGCAGCATCAGCATCCAGTAGGTCGGAATCACCAGCAGGGCGATAAAGACCAGAAACGCGAACGCACTCTGTACCGGCCCCATCTGTCCGCTGAACAGTTTTCCCAGCTCGGTATAAAACATGGCAATGGCCAGAAAATCCCAGATGAGAAAAAAAACACATCCGGCGGTGTAAGGGGTTTCGTACCAGTAATAGGTCATTTCCAGGGACTCATGGGTTTCTTTAATGCTATTTTGATCCAGGCTCATGATCTGTTTTCCTTCTCTTTCTGTGTACACAGCATTGCAGAAACAGGCTTCGCCTGCACGGCGACCTCCAGAACACCGGCGGTCTGATTCTGCAGATATGGGGAAACAAGTCCCGGCAGGCGCGGAGCCGCAGCCGGACAGCGGAGTCGTCTGTCATATTGTGTAATACTTGTAAAGGTAACCATTCTGTACTTAACATAGGACGATGCATCCCCGTATGCAATTCCGAATACTCGATTTACTATCCCGCTTTTTCAATGCAATAAATATGCCTTTCAACAGGAATGCTGCACCGGATGTTTTTCCCGTTGGGGTTCTCCTTGACACCTTCCCCCAAAATCAGTACAAATAAATGCTTTTTTTGATGATTTTCAGTATGGACCAGAACATCTCACATGAAGGGAATATACGCTTATGTTCGGCATGGGAATGCCTGAAATTCTGCTGATACTGGCCGTTGCCCTGGTGGTCATCGGCCCCAAAAAACTGCCGGATCTGGCCCGGTCACTGGGCCGGGCCATGAACGAGTTCAAACGGGCGGCCAGCGAGTTGAAAGACACGATGGACATTGATGATGATCTCCAGAATGTGAAAAGATCCTTTACCGATATGAACCGCAACGTTAAAAAGGCCATCGATACAGCCCCGCAGAGCGAAAGCGGCTCAGAGGAAGACAGGTCTGAGAAAACGGGGGAACCCCCTGCCCTGAAATCGAAGAAGACAAAACCGGCCGTCCCGGCCGCTCCCGGCCGGACCTCTGAAGTCGAAGCCGAAGAGGAAGAAGACGAGCTTGCCACGGATATACCCGGTGAGCTTTCCGACGAATATGCAGACTCCGTTGCAGATGCCGACACCGGAGAAACCGGCCAAAGAACGGCAGATGCGGGTCAAAATTTGAAGGAAAAGAAAGCGGCGCAGAGATAAAAAATGCACGAAGAAGACAAACTCCCTTTTATGACACATCTGGAAGAACTGCGAAGCCGTCTGGTGAAAAGTGCCATCGCCGTCGGTGTCTGCTTTGCTGCAGCCTATGGATTCAAGGAAAGACTGTTCGAGATTCTGGTCCAGCCGCTGATCCAGGTGATGGGGCAGAATGACAGCCTCATTTTCACCGGTCTTCCCGAGGCATTCTTTACCTATCTGAAGGTGGCCTTTCTGACGGCTGTCATGGCGGCCTCGCCGGTCATCCTCTATCAGTTCTGGATGTTCGTCTCGCCGGGGCTGTACCGGAAGGAGAAAAAACTGCTGCTCCCGGTGGTGTTCCTCTCCACCTTTTTTTTCCTCGGCGGGGCGCTTTTCGGCTATTATGTGGTCTTTCCCTACGGCTTTAAATTCTTTCTGGGCTTTGCCGGAGAGAATCTGAGGGCGCTGCCCTCCATGAAAGAATATCT